>JBBSEO010000246.1:0-3732 GCA_038239645.1 Chthoniobacterales bacterium
ATGGCCGACTCGCTCACGATTTTGAAATGGCCAATGTCCCCGGTGTTGCGCACATGCGTGCCGCCGCAGAGTTCCATCGAGTAACCGTTCAGCGCCGCCGCCGCCCCGCCGATCTGCACCACGCGCACAACGTCGCCATATTTGTCGCCAAAGAATTGCTGGATGTCGCGGCGGGGCTTCGCCTCCGCATACGGAATCTCCGTCCACGAAACCCCCGCTCTCTTCGCAATCCGATCGTTGACCAATTTTTCCACCGCGCGCACCTGCTCGCGCGTCAGCGCCGCGCTGGAAAAATCGAAGGTCAGTTTCTCGGGACCAACATAGCTCCCCTTCTGTGTTGCGTCGCGCGAGACCAATTCGTGCAGTGCCCAGTGCAGCAAATGCGTCACGGTGTGGTGCCGCTCAATCGCGTGCCGACGCCCTTCGTCATAACGGACGGTCACATGCTCGCCCGCCGTCGGCGCCTCGATCCCTTCAAGCAAATGGACAAATGCATTTCCAGATTTCTTCGTATCCGCGATCTTCCAAGTCTTCCCATTGCTCGTTAGTTCACCGCGATCACCGACCTGGCCACCCATCTCGGCGTAACAAACCGAATTATTGAGAATCACCGCGGCACCTTTCTGTCCCGGAGTTACTTCGATGACGTCCGCCCCCGTGTGATCACTGTCATAGCCGAGGAAATGCGTGCGCGCGCTCGCCGCTGTTTCGGAAACCTCGATCGCGGTTTTTTTCTGGGCCGAGCGCGCCCGGGCCCGCTGCTCTTCCATCAATTTCTCGAAGCCAGCGGTATCAACCGAGAGCCCGCGCTCACGCGCCATTAATTCGGTGAGATCGAGAGGGAAACCTTGTTCGTCGTAAAGTCGAAATGCGAACCTCCCGGGTACGGTGGGCGCCTCGCCCGCCATACCTGAGAGCCGACCAACCTCGCGCTCAAAGAGTTCAATGCCTTTGTCGAGGGTGCGATTGAAGGATTCTTCCTCCCGTTTGATCGTGTCACGCACGAGTTGCTGCTTCGCACTGAGCTCGGGGAAGACGCTGCCGATCGAACGAGCGAGGACCGTGACTAGCTCGTAGAAAAAAGGCTGTTGAAATCCAAGGGTGCGACCGTAGCGGACGGCGCGACGCAGAATTCGGCGCAGAACGTAGCCGCGGCTTTCGTTGCTCGGTTGAATTCCGTCCGCGATCGCGAAACTCAGAGTCCGGATATGATCGGCGACGACGCGGAAAGCGACATCGATCTTTTCCTGCTCCGTCTCGCCGGTGCTGCCCACCTTCGGCAAGGTGTTCCGGTATTTTTTCCCGCTCAGTTTTTCGATTTCGTCGAAAATCGGGCGAAAAACGTCGGTCTCATAGTTGGAAATTACGCCCGAAAAATCGGTGAGATTTTTTGTGCCCTGAATGATCGCGGTCACGCGTTCAAACCCCATGCCGGTGTCAACGTGACGTTGCGGCAGCGGAACAAAACTGCCGTCAGGATTGGCGTTGAATTGGATGAAAACGAGATTCCAAATTTCGATGCAGCGCGGATCGCCGGCATTGACTAACGAGCCACGGGTGTCGCCCAGCGGCGTGAGATCGACGTGCAATTCCGAGCAGGGCCCGCAGGGGCCGGTGTCGCCCATCATCCAGAAATTGTCCTTCTTGTTTCCGTTCACGATGTGGACCGCGGGATCGAGGCCGGCCTTGCAGAACAATTTTTCCCAGTGATCGTGCGCCTCCCGATCGAATTCCGATGGGTCGTTAGGTCCGGGCTGGTAAACCGTGGCGTAGAGGCGGGAGGCGGGAAGTTTCCAGCGCTCGACGACTAATTCCCAAGCCCATTCGATCGCTTCTCTCTTGAAGTAATCGCCGAAGCTCCAATTGCCGAGCATTTCGAAAAAAGTGTGGTGATAAGTATCGAGACCGACGTCATCGAGGTCGTTATGTTTGCCGCCAGCCCGAATGCATTTCTGCGTATCGGCGACGCGCGGCGGGTCCCAGGTCGCCTTTTGTTGTCCAAGAAAAATCGGGACGAACTGGTTCATGCCGGCGTTGGTGAAAAGGAGGTTTGGCGAATCCGGCAGAAGCGACGACGAAGTCACGATGGTGTGCTGTCTCTCGCGAAAGAAATCGAGAAAGCTCTGGCGAATTTCGGCGCTGGTCATGAATTGCTCGAAATTACGTGGCTCCGACGGCGGGTAAAGCTGCGGTCAGCGCCTTCGCGCAGAGCGAAGATGCGCGTGATGGCGTTTGCCCCAATTGCACATTTCTTCGAGGACGGGTTGGAGCGTCCGGCCGTGCTCCGTCAGGGAATATTCCACCCGCGGCGGGATCACGGGGAAGATCTTGCGCGCGACAATGCCGTCACTTTCGAGTTCGCGCAGTTGCTGCGTCAGCATTTTTTGCGTGACCTCCGGAATCGCGCGCCGAAGTTCGGAAAAGCGCATGATGCCGTCGCTCAGGTTGAAAAGGATGACGGGTTTCCATTTGCCGCCGATAATTTCGACCGCGGCGCTAACGGGACATTCTTTCATGGTTTCGCGCTCAACACCTACTAGCAGGAACAACGCTTAGTTTCAAAACAATCCGTAGAAGGCTTTGACGCGGCCGAGCGCTCAGAATCCGCCGCGCTACTTTTCTTCGTCCAGCTTCGCTTTGACCGCAGTTTCGAGTTCTTCGTAAAGCTTTGGGTCAGCTTTGAGCGCATCTTTCGCGGCGTCGCGACCCTGCGCGAGCTGCGTACCCTTGTAACTCATCCACGAGCCACGTTTCTCGATGATCCCCTGCTCGAGCGCGAGATCGAGCAGCGCACCCGTCGAGGAAATTCCCTCGTTATACATGATGTCGAACTCGGCTTCGGTGAAGGGCGGTGCAACCTTGTTTTTCACGATTTTGACGCGGGTGCGATTGCCCGTGACGACGCCGTCGGTCTGCTTGATGGCGCCGATGCGACGGATATCGCAGCGCACGCTCGCGTAAAACTTCAGCGCTTTGCCTCCGGGAGTTGTCTCGGGATTGCCAAACATCACCCCGATCTTTTCGCGGATCTGATTGGTAAAAATGCAGCACGTCCGCGCTTTCGCGATGAGCGAAGTCAGCTTGCGCAACGCGGCACTCATCAATCGAGCCTGCGTGCCAACCGTGGAGTCGCCAATCTCGCCCTCCAACTCCTGCTTGGTGACGAGCGCGGCGACCGAGTCGAGGACAATCACGTCGAGCGCGTTCGACCGCACGAGCGTCTCAACGATGCGTAACGCTTCTTCGCCCGAACTCGGCTGCGAGACCAGGAGATCATCCAGGTTGACGCCTAATTTCCGGGCGTATTGCGGGTCGAGCGCGTGCTCCACGTCGATGAAAGCGGCGAGGCCACCGCGCTTTTGCGCCTGCGCGATCACCGTCAGGGTCAGCGTCGTTTTGCCCGAGGATTCCGGCCCGTAAATTTCCACCACGCGGCCGCGGGGGAATCCGCCGACGCCGAGGGCGCGGTCGATCAGGATATTACCTGTCGGGATCACCTCAATGTCGACGATTTTGTCATCGCCGAGACGCATGATCGCGCCGTCGCCGTAATCTTTCGCGATCTGCTGAATGGCGAGGTCGAGGTTTTTGTTCCGCGCCGCCGTTACTTTGTCCTCGGCGCTCTTCTCTTCGGTTTTCGCAGGCATAAAATTGAGAGGCTTTCTAACTAAGTCTCCCGGCCCGCCTTGACCACTAAAAAAGCAAAAGGTCGTGCCCAACCCGGGCGCGGCC
>JBBSEO010000247.1:0-3718 GCA_038239645.1 Chthoniobacterales bacterium
ACGATTCGCTTTGCCTGCGCTCCCGTCGTGACACCAAAACCGACCGCCACTGGCAGAGTGCTGACCTCGCGCACGCGCGCCACGACTTTGCGTGATTCGTCCGAAAGATCGCGCGCGGTCCCCGTCACCCCAGTGCGCGCGACCACGTAAACAAAACCACTGGCCAAACGCGCAATCTGCCGCAGCCGATCTTCTGCTGTCGTCGGCGTGACCAGGAAAATCAGGTCAATCTTTTTCCGCCGAAGTTGCACATGCAACGGCCGCGCGGATTCCACCGGAAGATCGACCACGAGAACACCGGAAACACCGGCGCGCATCGCGGCGCGGGCAAATTTTTCCAAGCCGAATTGCAAAAGCGGATTGTAGTAGCTGAAGAGAACCAGCGGGGCCGTTCGCTCTTTGATCCGCGTCAGCATCTCGAAGATTTGTGACAGATTAGTTCCGCGCTCGAGCGCCCGTTGCGCCGCGCGTTGAATCACCGGTCCGTCGGCCGTCGGGTCGCTGAACGGAACGCCCACCTCGATTGCCGCCGGACGAAGCGCGCTCAATTCATGGAGCAAGTCTCCGGTGACGGAGAGATCGGGATCGCCCGCCACGACGAAAGGAATGAAGCCCGAACGTTTGCCCGCGCGAACCTCCGCGAAACTTTTCGACAACGTCATTGGCGTCTTCCGCGCGCAGATTTCTTCGACAGGAGCGCTTGCACACTGGCGAGATCCTTGTCGCCTCGGCCCGACAGGTTCACCACGATCGTTTTTCGCGACGATAAACTGCGGGCCAATTTGACGGCGTACGCCACAGCGTGGGCCGATTCCAAGGCCGGAATGATTCCTTCCTTTTCGGCCAGCAACTCGAAGCCGCGCAGTGCGTCGGTGTCGTTGATCGAAACGTATTCGATTCGCTTTTGATCGCGCAAAAATGCGTGCTCCGGTCCAATCGCGGGATAATCAAGACCCGCGGAAATCGAGTGCGTGTTTGCAATTTGGCCCGCGGCGTCCTGTAAAACGTAGCTCAAGGTTCCGTGAAGGACGCCGGCCTTGGCTCCGCCGCCGTTTTGAAAACGCGCCGCATGCTGGCCCAGCCGTTTCCCCTTCCCTCCCGCTTCCACCCCGATCATGCGTACTTTCTCATCGCGCAGAAACGCGTGAAAAACCCCGATCGCATTCGAGCCGCCGCCGATACACGCGACAAGATAGTCTGGCAGTTTCGTCTCTCGCGCCTGGAATTGCCGCCGCGTTTCGCGGCCAATCACCTTCTGAAATTCCCGCACCATGAACGGGTAGGGATGCGGACCAAGGGCGCTGCCGAGAAGATAATAAGTCTCTCGCGCATGAGCGACCCAATCGCGGAGTGCTTCGTTAATCGCATCCTTGAGCATGCGCGAACCGCTCTCCACCAGCCGCACTTCGGCGCCGAGCAATTGCATCCGCAAGACGTTTGGCGCCTGGCGAAGCGCGTCTTGGGCGCCCATGTAAACCACGCAGTCGAGTCCGAGCAGCGCACACACCGTCGCGCTCGCGACCCCGTGTTGTCCCGCGCCGGTCTCGGCGATGATTCGACGCTTTCCCATCCGTAACGCCAGCAAACCCTGGCCGAGTGCATTGTTGATTTTATGCGCGCCGGTATGCAGCAAATCCTCGCGCTTCAAAAAAATGCGCGCCCCACCGGCGTGCTCCGTCAATCGTCCGGCGAAACTCAGCGGTGTCGGACGACCGGCGTAGTCATGTTGCAACTCGGATAAACGGCGCTGGAAATCGCGGTCCCGCGCAGCGGAACGAAATGCGGCCGTCAGCTCCTCCAACGGCGCAACCAGCGTCTCAGCGACAAAACGGCCGCCATATTTTCCCCAAAAGCCTTGCGCGTCCGGTTGCAGACGAAGAGGTTTCATTTGGGCACGGGTGCTTCCTTCCAGCCGCGAACTGCCGTCATGAACCGGCCGATTGCGTCGAGATTTTTCTTCCCTGGCGATAATTCAACGCCGCTACAGACATCCACCGCGAAAGGGTGCACTTCCCGGATGGCGCGACCGACGTTGGCGCTGTTCAAACCGCCGGCCAAAATCAGCGATCGCACGTGCGGGCGAGTCGCTGCTGCGAGCCCCCATGGAAACGTTTCGCCCGTCCCACCCGCAACGCCGGCGTTCCAACTATCGAGGAGAACTGCTTCGCATTCATATTCCGTGGCGGACTGCGGAGAAAACGTCGGCGAGATACGTATTGCCTTTATCACCTTGCACTCGCGCAGTGCGCTTACGTCCGCGGGCGTCTCTTTCCCGTGTAACTGCACCGCGTCGAGTTCAAGCTCGTGCGCGAGCTGTCGCACCCGCGCGTTTTCTTCGTCCACGAAAACGCCGACGAATTTTACCCTCGGGAAAGCAACCCGCACCGCGGCGATAATCTCGGCCGCCTGAATGGGGGAAATTTGTCTCGGACTGCGCGGCGCGAAATTCAGCCCGATCATATCGGCTCCCCCCAGGGCCGCCGCCAGCGCATCTTCCTGGTTGGTCACGCCGCAAATCTTGACTGCGACTTCGTGCGCGAACTCAAACATGATTTAGGGCTCTTCGCAGCTCCTGCACGAAAGCGACGGGATCGTCCGCTCGCATCAACGACTCGCCGATCAAAAATCCGCTGTAGCCCTGACTCGTTAGTTCATTGATTTGCCAGGACGTCGAAATTCCGCTCTCGCTCACCAGGGTCGCATTCGCCGGCGCCAATGCCGCCAAGTCGCGCGACGTTTGCAGGGACGTGACAAAAGATTTGAGGTCGCGATTATTCACGCCAATTAATTCCGCACCGGTCGATCCGGCACGGCGCATTTCTTCAGCGGAATGAACCTCGACCAACGCATCCATCCCCAGGTCGTCCTCGGTGAAGCGACGGAAGCGTTTCAGTTCATCATCCGACAGGGCCGCCACGATCAATAGCACCGCGTCAGCGCCGGCGACGGCCGCTTCCGCGATCTGCGATTCATCAACGACGAAATCCTTCCGCAAGATCGGTAAGGCCGTGACCTCGCGCGCTCGGCGCAAATCCGCTAACGAGCCGGAGAAAAATGTCGGCTCCGTCAGCACGGAAATGGCCGCGACTCCCGCCGCTGCGTAACGCGAAATCGTCTCCGCGACGTCAGCGTCTGCTCGGATCGGCCCGCGCGAAGGCGACGCGCGCTTGAATTCACCAATAATCCTCGGTAAACCGCTGGCGTTCAACGATCGCCGGAAACGAAATGACTCTGTCCCTTGGCGCTGATGAATCGCCGCCGCCCGCATCGCCGGAAAATCGACCCGCGAGCGTTCTTGTTCGACCTGGGCGCGCCGCGAACTAAGAATTCGGTCGAGAAAATCGTCGTTTCGATCCATCTTGACCGATCAAGTTACCAACGCGCGCACAGCCTCGAACTCCTTGTGCGCATTCGAAAGAACAATGTCTTTCAGCGTCTCAATCGCCTCCCATACTTCGCCAAAGGTGTTGTAGAGCGGCGATGGGGCAAAACGAATGACGTCCGGTTTTCGGAAGTCGGGAATTACCCCGCGCGCGCGCAACGCCGCCGCGATCGCCTGCGCTTCGTCGTGTTGCAAGGAGACGTGACCTCCGCGGCGTCTACTGTCACGCGGCGTGCCAATCCGAAAACCGAGCGGTGCCAATTCCGCGTCAGCGGCGTGAATGATGAACTCGGTCAGCGCGACCGATTTCTCGCGAATAGCGGCGACGCCCGCTTC
>JBBSEO010000248.1:0-3703 GCA_038239645.1 Chthoniobacterales bacterium
CCTGGGTTGGAAGTGCGCCGCGTTTATTTGGTCGGCCGCGAAATTTAGAGTGAAAGCAAGTATTCCGCGATGCGCAGCGAGGCATCGGGCCGGCTGATTTTCGCGATGTTGGCCGACCATTCCTGCAGGAGCGCGCCACGACTGGCGAGCGCGGCGTGCAGGGTGGCGATGACCGATTCAGGCGAAAGGGCGACGGCGCCAGATTGCGTTTGCTTGATCAACATCGCATTCCCTTCCTCCTGTCCGGGCACGACCTGATTAATGATCATTGGACAGGCCGCTGCGATTGCTTCCTGCACGGTCGCGCCGCCCGCTTTGCCGATGAGGAGATGATGGCGGTTCAGGAGGTGCGGCAATTCCGTGCACCAGCCCACGATCTCGAAATCAATGCCGGTTTCGCGTTGCACTTCCTTGAGGCGGGCGCGCAAGATTTCATCGCGGCCGACGGTGACGGTAAGCTTCACGTCAGGAACTTCGAGGACACGGCGCACGAGATCTGGCGCCGTCGCTTTGTTGGCATTGATCATGTAAAGAATGCGCCAGGGCGGAACGGCGGGGCGCAGTTGGGTGAGCGAGGAATCGGCAAAGCGCGGATCGACCGGAAAGCCGGTGACGCGAAGAAGCGCACTCGGAACTTCGGCGCGCGTGAGCACGTCCGCAGTCTCGTCGTTCGCGAGAAGAAAGGCATCGGCGCTGCACCGAAACCAAACGGCGTTAACGGTGATGGAGTCGGTAATGACGACGACGCGTTTCGGTCCGCTGCCATTCACCGGCCCGAAGCTGTCTTCCAGGAAATGAGTGTAAGGCGGATAAACACTCACGAAAACGTCCGGTCGGTCGCGGCGGGCGATGCGCGCGAGGCGGAGCCGCGCCGGAAGGAAAAGGCGCAGGCCGCCGCGAAACTTTTTCCGGCGATCGAGCCAGCGGTAAAGTTTGGCCCAGGTCTGCGGTGCGTGATTGATCACGGCCAGATACATCCGGCAGGTGAAACGATTGAGCGGTCCGTAAATTTCCTGGAAGAGATCGCGCACCTCGACGGCGCAATCGGGCGCGATCTGCCGCAAGCCATCGCGCACCCCGCGCGCGGCGCTGTTGTGACCTTCGCCGAAGGCCGCGGTGAGGATGACGATTTTTTTCGGCACGACGGAGGCGTTTGAGATTAATGGATAATTGCAAGCGCCGCGGTACACTGTCCGCGGATGAAAACGCTGCGGTTAATCGGTCGCACTTCGCGTCGCCTCATCTGGGAAACCGCCACCGATAACACCACCGGTCTCTCGGCCCAGATGGCCTACCAGCTTTTGTTTACGCTCGCGCCGGGGATTCTTTTTCTCTGGCATTTGCTGGGGCTTTTCGGAACGGACCCGGCGAAGTTGCACCGGATGTTCGTGATCTTGAAGCAATTTATGCCACCGGATCCGAAGGTGCAGGAGATTCTGGATTCGGCGCTGGCCAACGTGGTCGTGACCGGAACGGGCAACATCCTGACCAACGCGGGCATTCTCCTGGGGATTTATCTCGGAACGATGTTTATCTCGACCATTTCCTACGCCCTGAGTCGCACCCATGGCGTGGTGGAGGATCGGCATTGGTGGTCGAAATACATCATCGCTTTCCTGCTCCTGTTCTGGTTCGGCATCACCATTCTGATTTGCTTCAACGCTGTCGTCTTCGGCGAAACGCTGGCCGGAATCGCGGAGGTCAATTTTCAGCTGAAGATTCCGCTGCAGGAATGGGTCGCGACCTTGAATTTGCCGCTGACGGCGGTGGCATTGATTGGGCTCGCGCTCGGGCTGTATTTGTTAACGCCGGAAAATTACCTCACAGTGAAACAGGCGTTGCCCGGCGCGATTTTGTTTTCGGTCGGCTGGCTCTTGGTGACGAAATTATTCCAGTTCTACGTCGCGAAATACGACCGCTACAATCCGACTTATCATGCCCTGGCGTCGATTGTGGTCCTGCTGACGTGGATGTACCTCACCTGTTTTCTACTGTTGCTGGGCGGGAAACTGAACGCGATTCTGGGCCAGGAACGGGAGAAGGACGGGGAAAAAACTCCGCAACCGGCATAAAGGTGCAGCGTTTGTTCTCGGTGAGAAATTGGCGCGGGGCATGGCTCGGAATCTTTTTCGCGGCCACGCTTTCGCTCGCGCTCGCAGAAACGCCGACGCCGTCGCCGAAGCCGAAGACCAGCGAGCAGGCGAAGAAAAAAAAGAAAAAGAGCTCGCCCAGTCCGTCGCCCAAACCAAGTAAAACGCCGGCCGCGAAAAAGAAGAAAAAAGGCAAAGCAACTCCAGCGCCGGGGAAGAATAAGGCGAAGTCTTCTCCTGCCGCAAAACCCACGCCGGAAAAAGAGGAAGTAAAAAAAGCTCCACCCGAAAAATCCGGGGAGCAGCCGCTATCGCCTCCGAAAACAAGCCCGACAGCGCGCCCCGCCGAGACCCCGGTCGCGGCGCAGGAAAGCTTCGTGCCGCAGGTGAACGTGGAGAAGGACGGCTACCTCGGCGAACAAGGGTTGGCCCCGACCCCGGCGCCGGAAAAACGGCGCGGGTGGTGGTTCTGGTCGCGACCAGTGGCGAACTATCGTTATCTGTCACGTTCGGTCCGGGACGAAATCGATCGCGCGCCGGTGCAACGCCGCCGCTGGCAATTCATTGTCGTCCATAACAGCGGCACGAAACAGGGCAGCGCCCGAATCTTTGATTATTACCACAAGCATGTGCGGCGGATGCAGAACGGGCTGGCCTACCATTTTGTGATTGGAAACGGCACGTCCACGGGCGACGGCCAGATCGAGATCGGCGATCGCTGGCGGCGCCAGATCAACGGCGGACACGTGCACAGCGATTATCTGAACAACATCGCGCTCGGCATTTGCCTGGTCGGCGATTTCAATCGCAGCCAGCCAACGCCGCGCCAGCTCGAGGCCTGCGAGGAATTGATCAGATATTTGCGTCAACGTTGCGGCAAAGCCGAGCGGGGCGAAATCGTCGTGCGGCCGCATCGGGAAGTGAATCCGCCGCAGTGGGCGACCGATTGTCCCGGCGACGATTTTCCCTACGCCTGGTTTCGCCGGTTCTGAATAGTTTGGATTGTCAGAGGCGATGCGCCGCCGCAGTCTAGCGGAATGGCGCAAGGACCGCGATTACTGCTCGAACAAACCACACAGCTCGCCGTTTTCCTGAGCAATACGCCGGGGGCGCTCGCGCGCGTGTGCGAGGAACTGGCCGCCGCGGAAATTAATATCCACGCGCTGGCGGTCTCGGACACGGCGGACCACGCGGTGGTGCGGATGGTCGTTTCCGACCCGACGAAAGCGTTGATGCTGCTGGGCGACCGTGGCGTGCTCGCGCTCGAAAGCGAAGTGTTGATGATCGAGACCAGCGATCACGAACCGGGCACGCTGGCGCGAATTGCAGAGACGTTGTCGAAAGCGGAGATCAATATTGAATATCTCTATTCGGCGACGGCGGTGAATGCGGAAAAAGGGCTGATCATTCTGCGGCCGCGCGAGGTGGAGAAAGCGCTCGGACTTTTGCGCGAATTGTAGTCGCCGCCGGCTCGGCGAATTGCGCAACCGACGCGCGTATTCGATAAAGCCGCTTCCATTTTATGACGCCCCTCACGACCTGGCTCGGTTATCCATATCCCCTCGGCGCGACGTGGATGAAGGGCGGCGTCAACTTTGCGCTCTTCTCCGAGA
>JBBSEO010000249.1:0-3703 GCA_038239645.1 Chthoniobacterales bacterium
ACCCTGACCTAACGCGTGAAAGATTCTGCCAAAACTGAAGGGGGGCGCGTACTGGACGACCGCGGCGCCGCGCGCTCCACTGAGCTCGCGCGCTTTCGCATACGCGTCCTCGATCTGACCGACACCGTCGATGAGTTTATCATGCAACGCTTCCTGGCCCGACAGAATACGACCATCGGCGATGCTATTCCGGAGCCCGTCCGCCGACAGCCTTCTTTCCTTCGCCACCACGCTCAGGAATTTCGCGTAGGTCTTCATGACGAAGTCCTGCACGTAGTTGCGCTCTTCGTCGGTCATGGGGCGCGCCCCGTTCAGCAGATCCTTGAACTTTCCACTTTTAAACACAACCGAAGCGAGGCCGACTTTGTTGAAAAGTTGCTCGTAGTTCAAAGTCTGGATAATCACCCCGATACTGCCGGTGATGGTTGTCTCGTTGGCCATGAGATAACGTCCGCCACAAGAGACATAGTAACCTCCGGAAGCGGCCAGCGAATCCATGTAAACAACCACCGGTTTACGCGCGCGCGTCTTGACGACCGCATTATAGATAATATCTGACGCCGTCACTTCGCCGCCGGGCGAGTCGACTTCCAGAACGACACCCTTCACCCGGCTATCGTCACGCGCCTGGGCGAGGGCAATTCGAAGGTCGTCGACCATGTTATCGCTCACCGAGCCCGGAACGGACCCGCTAATCAACCCGCGCAGGACGATGACGGCGATTCGATCGGAATTGCCGCTCTCTCCGCGTTGCACCACTTGCTCGCGGAAGCGCGCCATCGGCTCTTCGAGGGCGATACCCTTCTTCCAGTTTCCGAGAAAGGTGAAACCCATCAACACGTTCAGCATCGCACTCGCACAAAAGGCGAGAAACAGGGCGATGGTGAGACATCCAAGGGTATTTCGAGTGGCCATGGCGCGGGCAAATTCGGAGAGAATCCCCGAGCGAACAAGCGAATTCGCAGTTATCCGACCCGGTCCGAAACCGCGCTGGCTTGGAAGCTGCTATTTCATCTTTGCAATCATGGATACGAGCGGACACTTACCTGTCAGTGAAACCGCGGCAAAGCGCGTGCGAAAAGGCCGCGCCCCAGCCCCCAAGAACAGCGTCCGCCGCCCCAAGAGAACCGCGGAGAAGACCTCAAATCTGCCGAGCGTTGGAACGCTGGCCCGCACAAAATCTTTACTCCTGGCCGCGCTTCGAGTCTGGGAACTCAAGCAACGCGTCTCGGTCGAGTAGGATTCGCCGCGCCTGGTCTTGCCAACGAGTTGGGGCTCATCGTTGGGACGTTAGCCTTCGTGGCCACAAGAGGGTCGATTGCGGGAAACGTGCAGCGGACTAACCTTCCTGTCGTTGCGCCCGTAGCTCAGCCGGATAGAGCAACGGATTTCTAATCCGTGGGTCGGGTGTTCGAGTCACCCCGGGCGCGCGCTCTCGTCAATCAAGCCCCGAATTTACTGAAAACGATTTCAGCCTGCGTAGATTGGAGAGATGAAATCTGCAATTGTCACTCGGCGCGCCCTTGAGTTCGCCGCCCTCTTTCTCATTGGCGACGGAATCATGGGCCTGATCAAGCCGCGCTGGCATTCACTGCTCTGGCGTTTCGGTCCGGAATTAATGAAGGCCGCAACCGAGGAGCTGGCCGAGCATCCCACAACCGCGCGCACAATCTACGCCTTGGAAGCAGCGGCTGGGATCACGATTGCCGCGCTGCAAACGCCGACCGAGTACGATTGAGCCTACCAGCGGTGGAAGGCGGGATGACCTTCTTTCACCGCGACAAAAGTGCCGCGACACGTCGCGCATACTTTCCCGCCGCCGCTCAACGTGCCTTCCACGGTCGCCCGATCGCCGGTCGACTCGACTACTTTGGCCGCGAGCGAGATCGAGCCGCTCGTCGGGGTGGGTCGCAATAATTTGATCGCGTAATCGGCCGTCACCGTGCAAGGCGGACGATCGTCGCCGGCTTTGTTCATCAGGAACCAAGCCGCCGCCCAGTTGCAGTGGCAATCGAGCAAGGTGCCGATAATGCCGCCGTTTAGGACGCCGGGAAACGCTTCGTATTTTTCTTCCGGGGTCCATTCCGCCACGACTTCGTCGCCACGGACGAAACTGCGCACGTGCACCCCGTCGGGATTCGCCGGCCCGCACCCGAAACATGCGTTCTTCGGCGCGTACTTTTCCTGAAGCGATTCCGCCATGCCTAGCCGGCGGGCGTCCCCGGGTATTTCCGCAGCGCGGGGCCGGTGTAGAGCGAGCGCGGACGGATGAGCCGATTGTGATCGTGCTGTTCGACCACGTGCGCGCACCAACCGGCGACGCGGGAAGCAGCGAAGATCGGCGTATTGAGCGCGGGATCGAATCCAAACATCGTGAACACCGGCGCCGCGTAAAGATCGACGTTCGCGCACAAATGTTTTTCGCGCTCCATCGTCGCTTCGAGATTCTCGCAAATCGGGACCCAGTTTTCCTTGCCCACGCGTTTGCCGAGATCACGTGCGATCTCACGCATGATCGGCACGCGGGAATCACCCTCTTTGTAAACGCGATGACCGAAGCCCATGATCTTCGCTTTCTTCGCCAGCGCATCCATCATCCATTTCTCCGCGCGGTCCGGTGTCTTGATCGCATCGAGCATCTTCATCGATTCCTCGTTTGCTCCGCCGTGCAACGGTCCTTTCAAGGTCCCGCACGCGCTCGTCACCGCGGCATACATGTCGGCCATCGTCGCGGCCGTGACCCGCGCGGCAAAGGTCGAGGCATTGTATTCGTGGTCGGCGTAGAGAATGAAAATTGTGTCCATCATCCGGATTTGCCAATCCTGCGGGACGTTGCCGTCGAGCTTGTAAAAGAAATTCCCCGCCAGGGTCAGATCCGGCCTTTCCGGCAGCGGATTCTGGCCGTGTTGAATCCGATAACCGTCCGTGATGAGCGTCGAGACCTTCGCGATCAACCGCATCGCCTTTCGGACATTCGCGTCATGCGAATGATCGTTCAGCTCGGGATCGAATGGCCCCAGCATCGACACTCCGGTCCGCAGCATATCCATCGGGTGCGTGTTCTTTGGCAGTAGCCGGAACATTTCGAGCACTTCCTTCGGCACCATCCGGTCCGCCGCGATCGCCCGCGTGAATAGCGAGAGCTGCGTCATATTCGGCAGCTCCCCGTTCAGTAACAAATACGCCACTTCCTCGAAGCTGGCTTTCTCCGCCATCTCGTGAATGTCGTAGCCGCGATACATCAGACCGGCATTCGGATCGACCCAGCAAATTTCCGTTTCGCCGGCGACGACGCCAGCCAGGCCGGGGCTGTAAGCCGGCTTATTTTCAGTGGTAGTGCTCATGTAAAACAGGGGCGGTTCACGCGCCGCGCGATGAACCTGACGTTTCCGTAACGCGGCTTCCGCGATTCCGCAAACAACTCTATTTCCGCGCCAGCGTCCACTCAATCCGGGGGTCTGGCACGATCCACAGAACCGCTACCGTCCAGTAAAAAATCAGCGCCAGCCAAGGCCAGAAAAACGCCAGCGAAATTCCCACGGCGTAGAGCACCGGCGACAATTTCCCTTTGTAATCAACGCCCACCGCTCGCGCCAGTTGCGACTGCCTGCCCAGGCCTGCGAGGATCGTCTGTTGCAAAACCAAATACGAAAGGGCTGCCAGCAATAAAACCGCGCCGTAGCAGGCTGTCGGAACGACCGCG
>JBBSEO010000250.1:0-3614 GCA_038239645.1 Chthoniobacterales bacterium
AACATCTACCACCGGCGCGGCGAGCCGCTGCCGCGGGTCCGCGACCTGAACGGAACCGGCGCAAGTATTTCCGAGGTAATCGACGACCGCAATCGCGTCTCCGCGAAAATATCGACCGGCGACCAGCCAACTACTCTCGCGTTTTCGCGTCCGTTTTTTCCCGGCTACCGCGCGACTTTGAACGGGCGTTCGCTGGAGGTGAAAAGCGTCCGCAACCTGACCCCGTTGGTTGATGTTCCCGCGCGAACAGAAGGCCGCCTCGTTCTCGTTTACAAACCGACCTGGCTCACGCTCGGATTCTGCCTCGCGGTTTCTTGTGCAGTTTTCTGGCTGTTCTGCGCATACCTTAGTCTGCGTTCTCGCGCCTAGTAAACGTCGCGTTTATAGCGCTTGTCCGCTTTCAGTTGCTCGACAAATTCGCTGGCTTCTTCCGGCGATTTTCTGCCCTGCTCCTGAATGATTTCACGCAGGGCCGCGTCGACGTCCTTGGCCATGCGCATAGCGTCGCCACAGACAAAAAAATGCGCGCCGCCATCGAGCCATTTCCAGATCTCGGCCGCATTTTCGCGCATGCGGCTCTGGACATAGATCTTGTGATCCTGATCCCGCGAAAAAGCACAATCAATTCTCGTTAGAATTCCCGACGCCCGCATCCGATCGAAGTCGTCCTGGTAAAAATAATCGCAGCTTTCGCGCTGGGAACCGAAGAAAACCCAGTTCCGCCCCGAGGCCCCGCGCACTTCGCGCTCCTGCAAGAACGCCCGGAAAGGCGCGATGCCCGTGCCCGGGCCAACCATGATCATATCCACCTCGTCGGGTGGAAGCCGAAAATGTTTCGCCGCCGTCGGATAAACCAGAACCCCCGCATCGGACCGATCCGCGAGAAAAGTGGAGGCAACTCCTTTGCGCGATCGCCCGTGTGATTCGTAGCGGATGACATCGACGATCATGTGCACCGAGTCGGGTATCGCGCGCCGACTGTTCGCGATCGAGTAGAGGCGCGGCTGCAACTTCGTCAGCAGCCCGACAAACTCTGTCGCGTCGAAATGCGCCGAGGGATGCTCGAGCAGAAAATCGATCACCTCCATCCCGTAGAGATACTGCTGCAGGTCGCCTTTGCGTTCCGGCGTGAGCAACTCGTGCAGCAACGGGCTCGCGTCCGCGCGTTCCGTGATCGCCTTGAGAAACTTCGGCGTCGGCACGGTGATGCTGTAATGCCGGCTCAGGGCGTCGCGCAAAAGCGCCGTTTCTTTCCCAGCCAGCACTTCTTCGTCGCCCCGGAGGTGCAACACTTTCAGCAATTCATCCACCAGCGCCGGATCGTTGGCAGCGTAAACCGCCATGGAATCGCCCGGTTCGAAAGCGAGACCGGAATCCTTGAGCGAAATCTCGAAATGCCGCGTCTCCTTTGCCGATTCTTCGCTGAAACGCCGGTTCACCACCATTTTTCCCGGGAACGGATGACTGCGCGAATAAACGGGAGGAGCTTCCATCATTTTGCACTACCTAACCTTCGCCTTTCCTGCAAGTCGCGTGCTTGCCAGCCCCGCCGCCCCCGCTAGCCTGTGACGGCGCGCGCGCCGCGATGGAAGAAAACGCAATCGTTCCCGGCAAACCGGCGCCGCCCGCGCACGATCCCTACGCGGCTTTTCGCTTCCCTGCGTTTAATTTTTATTCGAGCGGCAATCTGCTTTCGATCACTGGCCGCCAGATGCTCGCGGTCGCGGTCGAGTGGGAGATTTACGCGCGCACTCATTCCGCAACGGCGCTTGGCTTGGCCGGGCTCGTCTTCGCCATCCCGGTCGTTTCCCTTTCGCTTTATGCCGGCCATCTCGCCGACAAATACAGCCGCAAACAAATCATCATCGTCTCGCAATTTCTCACCGCGCTGATTTCGATCACTCTCGCACTCGTCTCCGTCTGGCACGCTCGCATTCCCCCCTGGCGAATTCTTCAGCACGCGAATTCCTGGCTCCGCGTCGTTGCCAGCGTTTTCGAACGGCACCATCCCGGTTACCACTTCGATGACGTCGCCGTTCCACTCATTTTCGTTCTGCTCTTCTTCCTCAGCATTGCCCGGACGTTCGCCTGGGCCGCGCGCGCTTCATTTTTCCCGACGCTGGTGCCGCGTGACGTCTTCGCCAATGCGGTGACTTGGAACAGCACCGCCTTTCAGGTCGCTTCCATGATCGGACCGGCGGTCAGCGGATTCATCGTCGCGAAAGTCAGCTTCGCCTGTGTTTACTTTATCGACGCCTTCACCGCGCTGCTCTTCCTCGCCCTGATGCTGCCTATTCCCCGCGCGAAGAATGCACCGAAACACGCGGAGCAGGGAGGATGGGAAAGTCTGATCGCGGGCGCGCGTTTCGTTTTAGGCAAGCAAGTGATCCTCGCCACCATCACGCTCGATCTCTTTGCCGTCCTGCTCGGCGGCGCGGTCGCGCTGCTGCCGATTTACGCCGATCAAATTTTGCACGTCGGGCCAGTGGGCCTCGGCTGGATGCGGGCCTCGCCCGCCGTCGGCGCTTTCATTATTGCGCTTTTCGTCGCCTACCTGCCGCCGATGCGTCGTGCTGGAGTGACGCTCCTCTGGTGCGTGACCGGTTTCGGCCTCGCCACCATCCTTTTCGGCTTGTCGCGAACCTTCTGGTTCTCGCTCGCGATGCTTTTTCTGATCGGCGCGTTCGATAGCGTGAGCGTGATCATTCGCGGGAGCATCGTGCAACTGGTCACGCCGGACGAAATGCGCGGCCGCGTTTCTTCGGTCAACAACATCTTCATCGGCACTTCGAATGAATTCGGGGCGCTGGAGTCGGGATTGACGGCCGCCCTCTTCGGTCCGGTCCTCAGCGTGGTGGGCGGAGGCATCGGCACCATCCTCGTTGTTCTGGGCGTTGCGAAATGGTGGCCGCAAATTCGCACGATCGGCCGCCTCGACCGCACGCTGCGTTAGCCCTAGAACGCGCCGTGCAGCGCGAGCATCCCATACGGCGCGCCGCCATCTTCATGGTAGCGGGCGTTCGCGCGATAGAAGTCAAACGTGCGATAAGGTTGGTAGCCGCCTTCGAGGTTCGCGGTCAGCCAACTCGTTAGCTTCCAGTCAATCCCGGCTCCGACTCGCACCTCCGTATAGGTTAGAATTGCGTTATCCAACCGGCGATCGCCATGATTCCGACCGAAATCGTCGTTTACCCGGAAGCTCGTTTCCTTCAGGTTAGCGCCGACGTAGGCGGTGACTCCCTTGGTAACTTCGTACTCCAGGCGGGGCGTCGGTAGCACAGCATTGAGCGTCAATTGCGGGCGAAAGTGCCAGCGTATCCCGCCGCCGGGAAGCACGGGGTACTTCCTGTCGGCATCAATACTAACTCCGAGCACAAACTGGAGGTCATCGCTGGACAAATAAGTCCCGCCGAAAACCACCGGAACGTTGAATTTCCCGCCGGAAAAATCCTCGCCGTAAAAGCCCGGCTGCGCTTCGAGTCTAACGAGCAGGGAATCGGAGAACTGAGTATCCAATCCGATGACCGCGTTGAGCGATTGCAGCCGGTTTGGGAGCGCGGCGTTATCGCCAAACCCGAAGGAGAAACGCTCGTATTCCACCCCGAGGCGAAGAA
>JBBSEO010000251.1:0-3606 GCA_038239645.1 Chthoniobacterales bacterium
CAGGCGACCCGGATAAATTTGCTCCAGGACCTCCTCCGCAGCCGACCAATCCGGAACCTCGATCACCCAGCCCCGGCGAAGGTTTGGGGCGGTTTTGAGCGGGCGATAATTCCCCGCGTCGTCGAAGCGCGAAATCGAACGTGCTTTGTTCGGCGCGAACTCTGTTTTCGGCCCGCCGTCGGCGACGTGCGCCAAGGCGAACCCGACGGGTGCATTGACAATGGCGACCTCGCCGCAAACCACGCGGGAACCATCGGCCACCCGCACGCCGCCCATCTCGCTCAGCGAAAGACGCGCCAGATCAGTCGCGCCACGCCTTCGAGAAAATCGCGGTCCTCACGATCGAACGCGTTCAATTTCGCGCTCTCCACATTGATCACCCCAACGACCTTCTCGTGCTCGTCGTCGATCACCGGCACGATGATTTCCGATTTCGTCGTCCAGAAATTCGGCAGGAATCGTTTGTCCTTCGAGACGTCGCGCACCACCAGCGTCCGCTGCGTTTCGACCGCTTCGGCGCTCAAACCCTGAGAGACGGGAAACTGCACGTAGGCCGGCTTGGTCTCGCCCGTGTAAGCTTCCAACACAAAATCGTGCCGGATGATCCGGTAAATTCCCACCCAGCGATATTTGCAGCGGTCGCGCACCATCTCGGCAAATTCCTGCATCACCCGCTGCCCCCGGCCGCCGGCGACGACGGTGGCGCCGATTTCCTGCAGGGTGCGGCACTTCACGCTCATCGTGCGCGGGGCGAGCTTGCGCTTCCTGGCAGGCAATTCCTTAACCGGCATGAGCGACGCTACGCGCATTTCGCGCTTGCTCAATGATGGCGTCGGCGAATCGCGCCTCGGTCCCAATCGAACTTGCATACGCCACCGTCCGACCGCGCAGGCGATGTGGGTTCTGCCGGAAAATTTCCCCCCGCTCACCGTGTTCCGGCGCGCCCACCTTCGCCGGGTCGATTCCGAGCAATGCCGGGATGTCTTCAAAACTGTGCAATCCATCAGCGATGAAAAACGGGACCACGATCACATTGGGCTGAGTCGTTAGCTGGTCCCACTCCGCGATCAGGGGCGGCTCCTCCATGTAGGCATTCAAGACTTCGGCAAAAATTCCACGCCCGCGCAGACGTTCCGCTTCCCGTTTCGCCGCGACCGCACTTTGATCGTTCAGGGCCGTGCCATGCCCGACGATGAACAGCGCGGTCATGCGCGGATCCATTCCGGGCGACACTTCCTCCGCCCGCTTCAGGAGCAGATCCGTCATCGCCGGATGATTCCCGACCGGCTCGCAGTAATGCCACCGCTGTCCGCCCGGCCGAACGGTCAGGTCACCTCCCAGCTCCAGTTCGCGCGGAATCACCGTCTGTGTGAAATAGCCTTCACTGATAAAATTCGGGACGACGAAAACATCGCGCACGACTTCAGAGTCGAACAAAAAACGCGCATCCCGCAGGCTCGGCTCCTCTTTCCAGAACGCGCAGTTCACCTCCCGAAAAATTCCGCGCTCTTTAATAACCTCGGCCTGCGCCCAGGTCGGCGCGCTCGAGTCCGGATTCACCGTCGACCCGTGACCGACAATCAAAAGCCCTGTCATTTCGCCAACATCCACGTTCCGAATTAAACACAGAGAACGCTGAGACCACAGGGACAGAATGCAAAAATCTCCGCGACCTCCGCGCTCTCTGCGGTTAATCTTTCTCCGGATGCGCTACCGCACCTACAAAAACACCGACCTGAAAGTCAGCGAGGTCGGGTTCGGCCTCTGGACGATCTCGACCGGTTGGTGGGGCCATTACACCGAAGGCGAAGCGTTGAGCCTGATGCGGCAGGCGCTCGATCTCGGCCTGACTTTGTTCGACGCCGCCGATACCTACGGCAACGGCCTGAGCGAGGAATACATCGCCAAGGCTTTCCCGAACAATCGCGACGAGATCGTGATCGCGACCAAGGTCGGCTACGATTTTGTCCAGCATGGCGATGCGCGCGGCCGTGGTCAGCGCGAAATTCCGCAGGATTTCTCGCCGGAAAATATCCGGCAAGCCACGGAAGCAGCGCTACGGCGATTGCGGACCGATCGAATCGATCTGCTGCAACTGCACAACATCCGGATGGAACAGGTCGACGACGATGCGCTTTGGCGGACGCTCGACGAACTCAAGAGCAGCGGAAAAATTCGCTCCTACGGCGTCGCGCTCGGCCCCGCCATCGGATGGATGTACGAAGGGATTAACGCCATCCGCGACCGCGATCTCACCAGCGTGCAGCACATTTACAATTTGCTCGAACAACATCCCGGCAGCGCGATGCACACCGCCGCCCGCGCGGGGGGTAAGGACACGATGTTCCTCATCCGCGTCCCCCATTCCTCAGGCATGCTCGAGGGCAAATACACCGCCGAAACCGTTTTCCCACCGGGCGACCATCGCGTCCATCGACCGCGCTCGTGGCTGCTCAATGGCGTCAAAAAAATCGATCAGCTCAGGTTTCTCGAAAATTCCGAGCGCACTCTCGGCCAGGCCGCGCTGCAGTGGCTCCTCGCCGACGATTTGGTCGCGTCGACGTTGCCGAATATTTACGACGTCGAGCAACTGCGCGAGTTTGCGCACGCGCCGGAAACGCCCGCGCTCAGCCGCGAGGAAATGGACAGGATCGACGAACTTTACCAGGCGCATTTCGGTCTCGAAGAAGAGCCGCCAAAATTCAAGGGCACGATGGAACTGCCTGCGGCCACGGCCGCCGCTTAATCCGAATCGTCGTCTTCAACCGGCTCGGCTTTGCGCACGGTCGGTTCTTCTTCGGGCTGTGCGCGGCGTTTCTTCCCGTTCTCCTTGTAAACCTGCTTGAAGACTTGCCCGATCATCGGCGCCGCCGCGCTGCCGCCGTGGACCTTGCTCCCGACATCGCCTTCGTAGAGCGCAGCGAAGGCATATTTCGGATTATCCGCCGGCAAATAACCGGTGAACCAGGCGGCGGTTCGTTCCTTCGCTTTCGGTCCCCATTGCGCTGTGCCGGTTTTCCCCGCCACCGTGACCGCATCCAGGCTCGCCGCGTGGGCCGTCCCCGCGCCGCCATTCACCGCTTCGATCATTCCCGTGCGGAGTTGCGCGATGGTCGATTCGGAAAGGTTGAGATTCTTTTTCTCGCGCACGTTGTAGGCGGTCACGATCCCGCCATCGACAGACTGCACCTGCTGCACCAGGCGCGTTTGATAAAAATTACCGCCGTTCGCGATGATGCACATCGCCTGCGCCATTTGCAGCGGCGTCGCCAGCATGTCGCCCTGGCCGATCGATAAATTCGCGATGTCGCCATTCAGGATTTTGCGGCCGTGCGTCGCCTTCATGTATTGATCGTTCGGCACCCGCCCTTCCACTTCCCCGCGCAAGGGAATGCCGCATTTCGCGCCGAAGCCGAGTCGCAGCGCCCAGTCGATGATCGGTTCGGCCCCGGTCTTGATCCCAACCTGATAAAACCACGTGTCGCAGGATTCGGTCAGCGCCTGGACGAAATTCAACGGACCGCGCTCCGATTTTTTCCAATTGTGGAATGTGATCCCACCAATCGTTAGCGCTGGCATGCAATCAAACTCCTCGCTCGAGGTCAC
>JBBSEO010000252.1:0-3574 GCA_038239645.1 Chthoniobacterales bacterium
CGCCGCTGGCCGCGCCTTCGGAATTTCGCTCGAGGACTGCGCCGCGGGACTAGCCGCAACGCCGTTGACGAAGGCGCGACTGCAAATCCGCGAAGTTCGCGGCGTGCAGTTCATCGACGACAGCTACAACGCGAATCCCGATTCGATGAAGGCTGCGCTCCGCACCCTGATGGAATTGGAAACGGAAGGGCGACGGGTGGCGGTGCTGGGAAAAATGTTCGAGCTCGGGGCGGAATCGGAGCGCGGACATCGCGAAGTGGCCGAAGCGGCCGCGGCGCTCGGCGTCGATCGCTTGATTGTTCTCGGTGATGAAGCGATGGCCGCGACGGCGCGCCGAGCGGGCTTGGAAAATTCCGTCGTCGCGCCGGACGCTTCGGCGGCGGCGGAGATGCTGAGCGAATTTGTCGGCCCGGGCGATCTGGTTCTGATCAAGGGAAGTCGTTCGGCCCGGACCGAGCGGGTGCTGGAAGAATTTGCGAAGCTGCAGCCCGCGGGAGGGGGCGCTTCATGATGTACTACCTCCATCGTTTGAGCGATCAGGTCGGCGGCCTGAACGTTTTTTTCTACGTGACGTTTCGCGCGGTCGCAGCCGCGGTGACGGCTTTCGGTTTGTCGCTCCTCTGCGGCAATTTCGTCATTCGGAAATTGATTTCGCTCAAGATTGGCCAGCCGATTCGGACGAAGGAAGAAGTGCGGCGTCTGGCGAAATTGCACGGCTCGAAAGCAGGGACGCCGACGATGGGCGGAGTGTTGATCATCAGCACGGTTTTCATCGCCAGCGTGCTTTGGGCACGTCCCGACAACCGTTTCGTCTGGCTCGCGCTCGGGAGCATGATCTATCTCGGCGGGCTCGGTTTTGCCGACGATTACCTGAAGGTGACGAAGAAAAAATCGGATGGAATTCCCGGGCGGGTCAAACTGATCGCGCAGTTTATCCTCGCGCTGGCCATCACCTTCGTCTTCCTTTCCAGCCCGCTCCTGCAAGTACAGGCTCGTTCGCTTTACGTGCCGTTCTTCAAGACCGCAGTCGTCACCAACATGGGTTGGATGACTGCGTTCTTCTTCGCCTTCGTCATTACCGGGGCATCGAACGCGGTGAACCTGACCGACGGCCTCGATGGTCTCGCCACCGGCTGCACCATCACCGTGGCGTTTACTTATGCGTTCCTTTCCTATGCCGCGGGCAATTACCGGATCGCGGATTATTTACAGGTCCCGTTTTATCCTTTCACCGGCGAGCTAACCGTGATCTGTGCCGCGCTCGTCGGCGCCTGCCTGGGCTTTCTCTGGTTCAATTGTCATCCGGCGAAAGTGTTCATGGGCGACACCGGCTCGCTCGCCATCGGCGGTCTGGTCGGCGTCGTCGCGATTTGCTGCAAGCAGGAATTACTGCTCGCCATCGTCGGCGGTGTTTTCGTTTTGGAAGCGGGCTCGGTCATCCTGCAGGTGTTGAGTTTCAAAATGACGGGCAAACGCATTTTCGCGATGTCGCCGATTCATCACCACTTCGAGCTCATCGGCTGGAAAGAAAACACCGTCATCGTCCGCTTCTGGATTCTCTCGGGAATTTTCGCGCTCATGGGACTGGCAACGCTGAAATTGCGATGAAGCCGAATTATCAAAACAAAAATGTCGCGGTGCTCGGCGCCGGCTTGAGCGGGACCGCTGCGGCAATTCTTCTTCGCGAGCAGAAGGCGAACGTCAGCGTGCTCGATAGCGCGCCGGAAGAAAAGCTGCTGAAGGCGTCGCTCGACAATCTGCGGAGCCAAGGCGTGAAAATCATCAGCGGCGCCGCGGCGGAAACGAACCGCGAGAATTTTGACCTCGTGGTTCTAAGCCCGGGGATCGATCCCGATTCTCCGTTGGCGCGAAATTTTTCCGATCGTGCAATTGAGACCATCGGGGAACTCGAACTTGGCTGGCAATTTTGCGAACGACCGGTGATTGCGATCACGGGGACGAACGGGAAAACGACGACGACAGAATTGCTCGCGCGAATGTTGAACGCCTGCGGGCAACGCACGGTCGCCTGCGGAAACATCGGCAAGCCTTTGACGGAGGTGGTGCGCGATCAATCGCAGCTCGATGTCCTCACGGTGGAGGTGAGCTCGTTCCAGCTCGAGACGATCAAATCCTTTCGGCCGGGCATCGCGCTCTGGCTCAATTTCGCCCCTGACCATCTCGATCGCTACGCTTCCGTCGCTGAATATCGCGCGGCCAAACTGCGCATCTTCGACTACCAGACCGCGGATGACGTCGCGGTGATCAACGCCAGCGAAAATATTCCCGGCCTGAAGGCGCGCCACGTGACCTTCAGCGCCTACGATGATCGCGCGGATTTTCGTTTGGCCGAAGGCACAATCTGTTTCCGGGAGGAACCGGTCCTGCCGTTGGCGGAAGCGAAATTGCGCGGGTCGCACAACATCGAAAACTTGATGGCGACGCTCGCCACCGGACAGGCGCGCGGACTCTCATTCGCGGAAATGGTTCCACCGCTTTGTGCCTACGAACCGCAGCCCCATCGCTGCGAATTCATCCGCACGGTCGCGGGTGTCGATTACGTGAACGATTCCAAAGCGACCAACCTCGATGCGGTCGAAAAGGCGTTGCTCGCGCAAACCAAACCGGTCGTGCTCATCGCCGGCGGCAAGGACAAGGGTTTCGGTTACGCGCCGTTACGCGCGCTGGTGAAAGAAAAAGCGCACACCGCCGTTCTGCTCGGTGAAATGGCGCAGCGCATTTGTGGCGATTGGCCGGAGATGAAATGCCAGGTCGCCAACTCCCTCGCGGATGCGGTCGAACGCGCGCGCGTCGCCGCGAAGAGCGGCGATGTGGTGCTCTTCTCCCCCGGCACTTCTTCTTTCGACATGTTCAAGAGTTACGCCGATCGCGGCGATCAATTCCGTCAGCTCGTTCGTGCTTTGCCTAAATAAAATGAAGTTGCCCGCCTTCTTTCCGCCCGCGCTCCGCCAGAAGAAAAAATTGCGCGCCACCGCCGCGGCCCGCCGCTCCGGGGTGGCTGACGCCGACTTCGAGGAAATGTCGGAGCCGAACATGAAGTTGTCGCGCGCGCTCCTGATCGTGCTCGTGCTGCATATCGTCGCGGTCGCCGGCATTATTGCCTTCAATGCGATCAAGAGTCGGCATGGTCCGATCGCGGAAGAAGCGCCGAAGTCGGCCGTGGAAAAATCAACGCCCGATCAGGGGGCAGCCGTTGCTCCCGTGGCGATGAAGAAACCAGCCGCCACGCCGGCCAAGCCGGAGAAAAAACTTAAGGCGACCGAGACGAGCGAAAGCGGAAAGAGCTACACCGTGGTGAAAGGGGACACGCCGGTCACGATCGCGAAAAAATTTAAGATCACGACTGACGATCTGCTGACCGCGAACAAAATCGACGATCCGCATAAACTCAAAATCGGGCAGAAGCTGATGGTTCCGGCGAAGAAGAAAAAGAACTGATGCATCGGAAAAGCGCCCATCTTCTTTTTCTCGCCGTCCTGGGAATGCTGGTCATCGGCATCGTGATGCTTTTCAGCACCAGCGCCTTTGCGCGGGATGCGCATGGCGACGTTTA
>JBBSEO010000253.1:0-3558 GCA_038239645.1 Chthoniobacterales bacterium
AAGAACGAGATCAGTGCTTTTATCATGATGAAAGATCAGGTCACGCCGGTGCGAAAAATTCACACCTACGGCATGCGCGCGAGCGAGACCTCGGAGTTGCGCTTCGAAAATTCGAAGGCGGAAATTTTAGGCGAACGCGGTCGGGGACGCGAGCAGGCGCTGACCGTACTCGATCGTGGAAGAATCAGCATCGCGGCGCTCGCGGTCGGCATTGCCGAGGCGGCGTTTGATCGCGCAAATTCCTACGCGAACGAACGAAAACAGTTTGGACACGCCATCGGAAATTTCCAGGCCATTCAATGGATGCTGGTCGATTCCGCGATGGAATTGGAAGCGAGCGAAGTGATGACGATGCACGCCGCGCACCTCCAGGATCAGGGCCAGAACACGACCAAGGAATCGGCCATGGCGAAACTTTTCGCCTCCGAATCAGCGGTGAAAATTTGCGATCGCTCGATGCAAATCCATGGCGGCTACGGTTACAGCCGCGACCTGCCGATCGAGCGCTATCTGCGTGACGCCAAACTTTGCACCATCGGCGAAGGCACGAGCGAAGTGCAGCGCCTTGTCATTGCGCGTCACGTTTTAAAGGAAGCGAAGCCGCTCAAGCTCGCCCATCGCGAGCCACGCCAGCCCAACGCTTGATCCGCGCTCCGGCACGGCAAGGTTTTGCACTGCGCACGCGCCCTTATATTGTTGCCGCCCGTGCCGAGACCATTTTCCAAGAAATCGCGCGTCGTCCGCCAGGGCACGGCGAACGGCGAAAAATCAACGCGAGTCACTCTCAAACCGGGCATGGCCTGGCACCGGCGCAACTTTCTTTCCGAAGTCCTCCTGCCGTCGCTCTTCACCAAACGCTCCGGCGAACGCGTCGCGCCGAAATTTCCGAAACTCCAACCCGGCGAAATTTGTCTCACCTGGATCGGCCACGCTTCCTTCCTCATCCAGACGCACGATATGAATGTGCTGGTCGATCCGAACTGGGCGAAATGGCTCAAGGTGATCAAGCGGCTGAAGCAGCCCGGGATCGATCTGCATCATTTGCCCGACATCGACCTCGTCCTCGTGACCCACGCGCACTTCGATCATCTCGATCGGCGCACCCTGCGCAAAGTCGCGTCCGATCAGCCTATCATCGTGCCAGTCGGCGTCGGCAGTCTGGTGCAGGATCTCGGCTTCAATCTCGTGCACGAACTGGATTACTGGCAGAGCTTTGATTGCGACGAACTGCGCATCTCACTCACGCCCTGCCATCATTGGGGCGCGCGTTTTCTCGCCGATTCGCATCGCGGTTTCGGCGGCTTCGTGCTCGAGGCGGATGGGCGGACGATTTTTCATTGTGGCGACAGCGCCTACTTCCCCGGCTTTCGCGAAATCGGAAAACGCTACCAGATCGACATCGCGCTTCTGCCGATTGGCGCCTACGAACCGCCGAGTGGGCGCGAGGTGCATATGAACCCCGAGGAAGCGGTGCAGGCGTTTGTGGAATTGCGCGCGAAAAAATTGGTCCCGATGCATTACGGCACTTTCCGTCTGGGCTACGAGCCGCTGGATGAACCACTGCCGCGCCTGCTCGCCAGCGCAAAGGTCGCCGAGGTAGACAATGATGTGCTCGTGCTGACTGAAGGTGAACCGGTGGTCGTCTAGCGCGACCAAGTGAAGCCCGAAACTCGCTCGCAGCTTTTCGGCAGCATCGGCGCCGCCGCGCTCGTCGTAGTCTTTTGCTTTCTTCTGCTGGCGCACAATCCCCTCATCTTCTGGAACGACGACTACGAGCTTTCCATTCTCCCGGTTTGCGCCGACATGGCGCGCTCCTGGAATCACGGCGAAATGCCCTTGCTGAGTCCCTACTCGTGGGTCTGCGGCAATCTCGCCGGCGAATATCAATATGGTGTTTTCTCGATCTTCATCAACGCGCTCATCGTCGCGATTTGGAAATTTGCGCTGACTTTTCCGCAACAGGCGGCCGCCCTTTCCCTCGCCCATCTCGCGGTGCTGGCGGCGGGCGGGTTCATGCTCGCGCGCGGTCGCAATTTGCCCACGGCGAATTCGATCTTGGTAGCGCTGGTCGCGGCCTTGAATGGGTGGATCGTCTGCTGGGGCGCAACGGATTGGCTGGGCGCTCTCGGCGCGTTTGCCTGGCTGCCGTGGGCGTGGTGGGCGTGCGAGCGTGCGCTCGACCCCGCGCGCACGCGTTGGCGTTTCCTTTGGCCGGCGCCATTCGCCTATCTGCTTTTCACCGGTGGCTTTCCTTACACCGTCCTGATGTTTGGCCTAATCCTTGTTTGGCTGAGCGCACGCCAGTTATCAACCACCCGTCAGCTAACGACAATTATTCCGATGATCGCTGGCGTGGCTCTTGGCGTCGGCCTGGCAGCGCCGGCGTGGCTTGGATTACTCAACTATATCCGAGGGTCGGCCCGCGCCGTCCCGGACCAGGCCGCACATTTTCAATGGCTGGTGCCGTGGCGCGCGTGGCCGGCACTCGTTTTCCCCGCATGGACCGTGGGTTGGAGCGATTTTTTATCAAACCTCGCCGCGCACGCCGGAATGGAATTAGCCTGTGGGTTGGCGGTGCCGGCCGTTTTGCTCGCCGGCTTTCTGTCCAATGGTCGAGAGTTGATCCGGCGCATTGGGTGGGATTTCGCCCTGCTCCTGGTCGTTTTCCTCGCCACCATGCTTCCGACCGCGGGCATGTTCCGCTGGAGCTTCCGCTGGCTGCCGCTTTTCCATCTCGTCCTCGCGCTTTGCGCCGCGCAAGCCCTCGAGCGTCCACGCGGAAGGATAACATCCTCCTATCTGGGGCTGGCGTTACTATTTCTCGTTATTTGCGCGCAATTCATCTTCCGGCTCGATCTCACCAAGTCTTTTCCGCTCCTCTATTTTTACGCCGCGATCGCTCTCCTCTGGGTGATCAGTGAGCGATCTTTTTCCCAGACCTCGTGGACGCCGGTCGCGGTGACGTTCGCCACCCTGCTTGCCACCTATTGCTGCATTTTTCCCAACTGCGGTGTTCCCACCTACAACCTTCCTCAAACTTTGTTGCAGCCCGCGCCGCTCGATCCCGCCCGGCTTTACCTAAGCTTTTATCCGCCGCCCGAGCTGGCCTATCGGCAGGAAGCCGTCGACGGTCCGGTCAGCGAGACTCTGCGGCTCGGAAGCACCTCGATGTGGAGTGGCCTACGATTCGTTAATGGCTACAGCCCGATTCGCCCCGCCGGCGTCGCGCGCGAATTTGGGACGAGCATCCACGGCGAAATCGACCAAAGCGTCGCCCTTTGGCTCACCGATTCGGAGGCGCAGCCAGACGGGCTGCTCGAGCGGCTCGGGGTCGACGGCATTGTCATCGCGCGCGACTGGGAGCTAACGCCCAAGCCGGCCAGCGCCTGGCAACTCGTCGCGCAAACGAGCGAAGGGAACATCTACCACCGGCGCGGCGAGCCGCTGCCGCGGGTCCGCGACCTGAACGGAACCGGCGCAAGTATTTCCGAGGTAATCGACGACCGCAATCGCGTCTCCGCGAAAATATCGACCGGCGACCAGCCAACTACTCTCGCG
>JBBSEO010000254.1:0-3555 GCA_038239645.1 Chthoniobacterales bacterium
GAACTCCGAACCGAAAACCGGAATACTCAGCTCGGCGTAGGCAGCGTCTTCATCGCGGCTGCCCTTTACCGGAGAGTAGAGTCCAGCGCCAACGAGGTCGCCTTGCACCTGCGCTTTGCTTGGATCTTGTTCGATCGTCTCGTGCTGGAACTGCGCGCCAAAAGCGAGGCCAACTCCCCCCGCCGGCAGTTGAAATAGATCGGTCGTATAGATATTGAGGTCAGCGGTGGTCAACGTCCCCGTGTCCGGTTCCTCCGCGTGAACACGGACGAAATCGAGTAGCTTGCGATTACTTGCGATCGGTCTCCGGTAGTCACCAAAAGAATTGAACGGTATCGTCGTGCCGATGTACTGCGGCGAAGTAGGATCAAAGATAGGGTCAGCGGCATTGAGCACACGATTGAATTTGGTTGCCGAGGGAAAGAGGAAATTAATCGTGCTTTGAATCCGGCTATAGCGAAGACCAAGGTCGTATCCCCACGAACCATCAAAGAGCTTATCTCCTTTTACGCCCCAAGTGGTGAAGAAGGCATCAGTGTCGTTATCGAACATCCGGTTGCCGAAATCGACCAAACGCGCGCGCGTGGCTCCGGAGATGATTTGTTGAAAGGGATTGAATGGGTTAAAGGCGCCGGGAGTGACCCCGGTCTCCACGTAAGTCGGCCCGCCCAGGGTAGCACCGGGAGCATGCGGCGGAATGGCGATGACTACGCCTGCGGATTGCTCGAAGTCGTTTGTATTAGAAGGAGCTTGTTCATTGTGGACGTTATCGCGCTGATAGAAGAGATCACCGTAGAGGACCATCTTATCTCCGAAAAGTTTATGCTCGGCATTAATGAAACCTCCGTAGCGTTCCGAGGCGGGAAAAACACTGGTGAACTTCTGGATGTTAAAGGAAACGGAACGGCCGGCCGTATAAGTGTAAGCGGAAGCGGGGGCGGTTCCATTCCCAAAGAAAGGTGCATGACCGAAGAAGGTATCGCCGAGACTGGGATCTGGGTTCCCTCCGGCCGCGATGACCGCTGCGCGAGATAGTTCAAGGTTATAAGGGTCGGAGTTCGAACTAAGCGGATCAGCTACCTTGGAGTAGGATCGGTCGCGATCAAAGATTGCATCACGCCGATAGTAATTGATTACTCCACTAAGGCTGGTATCGCCTTGGCCGACGCCGAAGACAAGAGAGGCGGCAAGCTCGTTCGAATCATGATGGGTCGTATTTCCATACTCGATCGAAGCCTCGGCGCCGTTATAATTGCGGCGCAACTTTATATTCACCACCCCAGCGACCGCATCCGCGCCATAGGTGGTAGATGCGCCATCTTTCAGAATCTCGATGCCCTCGATCGCCGCGACCGGGATGGAATTGAGGTCAATGAATAGTTCGGAGCCGTCCGCGGTCCCGCTCGGAAACGGCGTGACTCGCCGTCCATCGATCAGAACCAGGGTTGCGCCTGGGTCCAGGCCGCGCAAAGAGATGGAAGAAGCGCCCTGGCTGAGCGCGCCGTTGTTCGAAGAAATTGGCACCCCGTTGGCGTTAGCGATTGGAAGATCTTTCAGGAGTTGCTCGGCCGTTCGTTCACCGGAGCGTTCGATTGTCGGTCGATCGATGATTTGAACTGGATTCGGACCTACTTCGGCCGCGGTGGGAATATTCGAGCCGGTCACCATCACGCGCTCCGCCTCCGCCGTATCATTTTCGTTAACAGTCGGAGTGGCCGACGGCGAGGGTTCTTGTCCGTGAACCCAGGAACAAAAAAGTAAGCACGCCAAAGCGACGAGCGCGGGACACCGGGCTATTTGGGGGCGATCGACGATTGCCCTTTTTTCCAGAAAACCCAGAAACTGACAAGACCAAACGAATAGTTTTTCTCAAGAACGACGCTACTGGAAAACAAGCTTGGGTTCGGGCGCGGCCAGAATCTTTTGAAACCGCGCATTGTTGCGCAACGGGTCCCATTGCCAATCGCGCTTTACATCGGCCAAGCCGACGCCGCCGGGTGTGACCAGGAGCTTCTCGATGAGGTCGACGGCCCGCTCCTGCTCGCCGACTCGGCCATAAATTTCAGCAAGGTTTGTGAGAATCCATGGACCGTCGAAGGCATCTTTCGAGACTGGTAGCAAATCGACCGCACGCTTGCCTTCCGCGATCGCTTCTTCTTTTAGCCCGAGATAGGCACAGACAAGTCCAACCTGCGCATGCCGGGTGGCGGAATCAGGGCTTTCGCTCAGCTCGCTGCGCGCAAATTGCAGCTCTGCCTCAAAAAGCGGCCTGGCCTTGTTCGAATCCCCTTGAACCATCGCGACCACGCCGAGAAAAAAACTCTTTGTCACCCGCGCGCTACTCCACTGCTCGAAGATTGTCACCGGGGCCGCCGCGATCGAACGCTCGGCATCGGCGTAATCGCGTTCCGCCATCCGCACCTGGAACCGCAACGAGGCCATGAGTCCCGCGGGGTCGTCTTTCGGATCGGTCGAAGCCTTTGCCAGGATTTCATCCAGTTTGTCGAAGCTGCCGGTCAGGTAAACGAAGTACCAAGCCCAACTTAGCTCTTGATTTACTTTCGCCGGCGACGGACCGGGCGTTAGTTCCGCGGCGCGTTTCTTTGCACGCTCCGCGGCCGACCACATTCGCACCGAGCTATATGCATTGCCTAGCGTATCGAAGATATTCGCGGCGCGAGGGTCCAGCGCACTCGCGCGCTCCATATCAGCGATCGCCTGCCGGAAGTGTCCCTGCCGCATATGAATCGCACCAGTCGAGAGCAATATCGTCCCGTCGTTCGGCGAGGTTCGCCTCGCGATTTCGTATTCCTGCAACGCTTTTTCGTAGTCGCGCTCCACACGCCCGAAGTAATTACCGAGCGCAAGGTGTGCGTCACTTAGCTCGGGTTGGAGTCGCAATGCCTCATCAGCTTCCGATTTGCTCGAGAGCTTGTGAATATCGGTGGGCTGATAAAGCGCATAAATCGAACTATGCACCCGCGACAGGCGCGCGTGAGCCAGCGCGAAGGGCGGATCGAGCGCGATCGCCTGCTCATAGTAATGCTGCGCCTCGTCCAGTGCCACCGAGCTTCCGACGGCGCGACTGGCGGCTTCAATCCCCTTTAAGTAAAACGCGTAGGCTTCGGTGTTATTGGTCGGCTTGTTTTCGACCAGCGTTTTTTCCTCCGGACTCAAAGTCGCACGCAAGGCGGTTGCGATCTCGGTCGCGACATCGCTCTCTACTTTAAGGATGTCGATTAATTCGCGGTCGTAGGTATCCGCCCACAGATGCGTATCAGTGACTGCTTTAATTAGCTGCACATTCACGCGAATCTGGTTGCCGACCTTTTGCACACTTCCTTCGAGGATCGCGGCCACGCCGAGTTCCTTCGCGATTTGAGATAGATTCTCCGGCTTACTTCCATACTGCATCGTCGATGTGCGCGAGATGACTTTGAGCGCGGCTATTTTTGCCAGCCGGGTAATGATCTCATCCTGGATGCCGGTGGAGAGAAAGGCGTTCGCGGGGTCCTGGCTCAGATTCTCGAAGGGCAGGACCGCCACGCTTTTCGC
>JBBSEO010000255.1:0-3530 GCA_038239645.1 Chthoniobacterales bacterium
GCTCCTTCCGGGTAATTGAGCGGGCGGAGAAGGCGGGGCTCCGTTCCAATATACCCCGCCAGATCCTTCTGGTCCCAGATATGGTCACCAGTGGTCACGACCGACACCCCCGCGCGCAACAGGTCGATCGTGATTTTTCCAGTAATCCCGCGTCCCCCCGCGGCATTCTCGCCATTCGCGATGACAAAGTCCGCGCCGAACTTCTGCTTCAAGGTTGCAAGTTGCCCGATCACGCCGGAACGGCCCGGTTCGCCAACGATATCGCCGAGGAAAAGAATCGTTAGCATTGGGCGATCATCGCTTTTATGGAAGCGAAGTCCAGATGCTGCTGATCCCCGCGCCGCTCCGCCTTTTTCTTGCCGGCGCCGCTGTTTTTGCCCTGAGCGCAGACCTCGCGTCGGCCGACATCAGTCCGCTCGCGAAAAAGCCGAATTGGAAAAATCTCGACCGTTATCAGGAGACGATGTCGCACGATGAATTCGTCGAGTTGCTCCAGAATGTCTACGCGGCCAAGGGAACAGAAGAACTGATCAAAGTCGGCGATAAATCGGCCCAGATTGTGACCGACGCGGAAACGAAAGAAACGCTGACGCTGCGTTTCGCTGCCGAGCATCCGCGAAAGATGCCGCCAGTTTATTGGCGGGAGATCGATCAGCTCCGGCGCGCCACGCCGAAACGTCCGCTGAAAAACCTCCGCGTCGCGCTCGACCCCGGCCACCTCGGCGGTCGCTGGGCTAAAATGGAAGAGCGCTGGTTCGCCGTGGGCGATGCCAAACCGGTGGAGGAAGGTGAAATGACTCTGCGCGTGGCGAAATTGCTCGCGGCAAAATTGCGCGCGCTCGGCGCGGAAGTTTCGTTTGTGCGAGCAAAAACGACACCGACGACGCCGCTCCGTCCTCCCGCCTTCCATGAACTGGCGAAAAAAATCCTGGCCAAAACCGGTGTGACCGAGCCCGCCGAAACCTACCACGACGCCAGCGACGAGCAGAAAGAGAAATCGATCCAGTGGCAGAGCGAGCTTCTCTTTTATCGCCAGAGCGAAATTCGTTACCGCGCGCGGCGAGTCAACGAAGTGCTGCAACCCGACCTCGTTCTCTGCTTGCATTTCAATGCCGAAGCCTGGGGCGATCCGACAAGTCCAACCCTGACCGACAAAAATCATTTTCACGTTTTGATCAACGGTTCCTACGCGCCCGATGAAATCGCGCACGACGACGAACGCTACGAGATGGTGCGCCGGATCTTGAGTCGCACCTACGCCGAAGAATTGCCGCTGGCCGATACGATGGCGGCGAGCTTTGCCCACGCCACCGGGCTGCCCCCCTACGAATACACCACCGACACGGTGAAAAAGGTGGGCACGAGCAATTATGTCTTCGCCCGAAACCTTCTCGCCACCCGCGTTTTTCGCTGCCCGGTGATTTATTTCGAGCCCTACGTGATGAACAGCCACGAAGTCTTCGACCGCGTTCAGGCCGGTGAATACAAAGGCACGCGCGATTTCAACGGCGTCGCACGGCCCAATATTTTTCGGGAGTATGCCGACGCGGTCGCAAAGGGTTTGGTGGAATATTGCCGCGCGCACCGGCGTGGCGCCGCGCCGGCGAAATAGCTACGCCAGACGGGCGATCTCCGCCGCGATCTCGGCCATCGTCACCTCCGAGGAAACAAAGGCTTCGCCAAACCGCGGCGTGAGCACAAATCGAATTTGGCCGGAGGCGAATTTTTTGTCGCGGGCGATCGCCTCGATAATTTTCGCCTGCGGAATTTCGCGTTCGAGCGCAGTCGGGAGCTCGAATTTCGTGAGCAGTTCGACCAAACTCGCCGTCTCGGCTGAAGACAGCCCGGCTCGTTTTTCCGAGATGCGACAGGCCGCGATCATTCCGAGCGCGATGCAATCCCCGTGCGGAAGCCGAAAATCGGAGGCGCGCTCGAGGCCATGTCCAATGGTGTGACCAAAATTCAAGAGCGCGCGCTGTCCCGAAATCTCGCGCGCGTCCTGCGCGACAATGGCGGCCTTGATCGCAATGTTCCGCCGGATCAGGGCGCCCATTTCGAAATCACCCGCCCTCAGTTGCGCAAGCATTGCCGCATCTCGGATAACACCGTGCTTGATGATTTCAGCGATACCCTGCCGGAGTTGGTGCGGCGGCAATGAATCGAGCGCCACGAGATCAGCGAGGATGAGAAAAGGCTGGTGCACCGCACCAACAAGATTTTTGCCGGCATCGAGATTCACGCCCGTTTTGCCGCCAATCGCACTGTCCACCATCGCGAGCAGCGTCGTCGGGACCTGCGTATGTGGAATTCCACGCTGAAAAATTGCCGCCACAAATCCCGCGAGATCGCCGACGACCCCGCCGCCAACGCCGACGACGAACGAGCCGCGATCCAGACCGGCTGCAATCATCTCGCTGCAGACCCGCTCCACCTGCGTCAGGCTCTTGGCTCTTTCTCCGTTCGGGATCGTGATCAGCACCGGCGCTATTCCTGCCGCGCATAAACTCGCGTTCAGCGTCTCGCCAAAAAGCCGCGCCGAATTCTCGTCTGCGATCAGCGCGCAGCGCCTTCCCTTCGCCGCCAGGAACTCGCCGGCCCGCTCCAACAAGCCGCGGCCGACGACGACTTCGGAACGAAAATCGCCGTCGCTAATTTCTATCCTTTCCGAATCCCCTGAGTTGCGCGATTTTACAGCCATGGCCGACGATCAAAATCCGCCGCCGCAGTTCACTCCGCCCCCACCGGTGACCGAACCGGCTGTCCACGACATCCACGCCCATACCTCGACTGGGCTCCCGGCCAATGTCGCGGCCGCGCTGGCTTGTTTTCCGCTGATCGGGGGCATCATCTTTTATCTCCTGGAGAAACGCGACAGCTTTGTTCGCTTTTACGCGATGCAGTCGATCATCTTCGGCGTCGCCTGGCTCCTGTTCAATTTCGCGTCCGGCATCCTCCACGCAATTCTCTGGTCGATTCCCGGGCTGGGCGCATTTCTTGGCTCGGTCTGGGGATTCATCGCCGCACTCGTGCATCTCGGATTTTTCATCATCATGGTGATCACGATGTTCAAGGCCTTTACCGGTTCGCGTTGGGACATTCCATACATCGGCCCGATGGCGCGCAAACAGGTCGGCGAGCCCTAGGCCAGGACTTTCACCACGACTTCGGTCAATACCAGTTGCGGGTCGAGTTGCGTCGTGACCAGATGCAGATTCGCTTCGAGGCAGGCCTCCATCCCGGCGACCAGTTGCGCGCTGGTAAAGCGATGCGCGTTCATCGCTGCGATCCCCAGCGCGTAGGCGTTGACCGTCCCATCCTTTTTCCGCGGCAAATGCGCGGTTGTTTCCGCGGGCAGACGATTCACCGCGGAGATAAATTGAAACGGCGCCCCCGGCCGCGAAAGACGATGACGCTCCATCAGGTCCTTCGCCAACAGCAGATTTCGGATCGTCGGCAGAAGCGTCGCGAGCAGAATTCCAATCGCCGTTTCTCCCTGGTCGAGTAAATCGCGCACCAGGCGAAGCGCGAGC
>JBBSEO010000256.1:0-3500 GCA_038239645.1 Chthoniobacterales bacterium
ATGGAGGACGGTCTCCTGCTGCCGAGCCAGCTGGAAGAAGCGGTCGCGATTCAAAAGACGCGGGGCGGCCGGTTGCTGAAGATTTTGACGGACCAACAGTTCGTGACCGACCAGGATATGGCCTTCGGGATGGGACGTTGCCTGAACGTCTCGCCAGTCAATCTCTCGAAGCTGCGGATTCCGGAGGAAATCATGTCGCTGATTCCGCGCGAGATGGCGAAGGCGAACAAGATCGTGCCGGTGGCGCGGTTGGACGGAAAACTTTTTGTGGCGATGGCCGACCCGACCAATGTGCTCGCGGTCGACGACGTGAAACGCCGGGTGCAGCTCGACGTCGTGCCGATGATCGCGACGGAAAAGGGCGTGATCGATGCCTTGAGCGGCGTGAATGGCGGCGGCGCGGCGATGGGCGAGATGATTCGCAAGGTCAGCGGCGAAGCGGTCGACCCGACCGCAGTCGAAGTCGAGTCCGGGAAGAACGAAGAGATCGACATCGATCATCTGGCGCAGGACAGCGAGGACGCGCCGGTGATCAAGATCGTGAATTTGATCATGGTGCAGGCGCTGCGGGAAAAAGCGTCGGACATTCACATCGAGCCGTTCCAGAAATCGTGCCGGCTCCGGTTCCGGGTCGACGGCGAGTTAATCCAGGCGGAATCGCCGCCGAAAGCGCTGCAACTCGCGATCACTTCGCGCATCAAGATTTTGGCCGGCCTGAACATCGCGGAACGCCGCATTCCGCAGGACGGACGTTTTCGGATCAAAGTCATGGGCAAGGAAGTGGATCTGCGTGTTTCCATTCTGCCGACGGCCTACGGCGAGAAGGTCGTGATTCGTATTTTGGACAAGTCGTCGCTCACCGGCTCGATCGAGCAGATGGGTCTGGACGAGGGGACGCTCTCGAAATTCAAGAAGGCGATCGACGCGCCGCACGGGATGATTCTCGTGACCGGTCCGACCGGTTCCGGCAAAACAACGACGCTTTACTCGGTGCTGCAGGAATTGAACAATCCGCAGTACAATATCGTGACGGTCGAGGACCCGATCGAATACGAGCTCTCGGGGATCAATCAGGTGGCGGTGCGGGCGGACATCGGGCTCGATTTCGCGAGCGCGTTGCGCTCCATCCTGCGGCAGGATCCTGACATCGTGATGGTGGGTGAAATTCGCGATAACGAAACCGCGGACATCGCGGTGAAAGCGGCGCTGACGGGTCACCAGGTGCTCTCGACCTTGCACACGAACGACGCGGCGGGCGCGATCACGCGACTCGACGACATGGGGATCGAGCCGTTTTTGATTTCGAGTTCGGTCATCATGACCTGCGCGCAACGTCTGGTGCGACGGGTGTGCACGAATTGCCGCGAGGAATTCGAGCCGGAGGCGGAAGTGTTCGAGCGCCTCAGCCTGCAACCGGAACCGGGAACAACATTTTATCGGGGAAGCGGCTGCGACCGTTGCAAAGGCCGCGGCTATCTCGGGCGGCTGGCGATCATCGAGGCGCTGCCGGTGAGCGAAGCGATCCGGCGTTTGATCATCAAGCGCGCGTCGGCGGCGGTGATCAAGAACCAGGCGGTAACGGAAGGGATGAAGACTTTGCGGATGGCGGGGATCGACAAGGCGATCGAAGGGCTCACCACGCTGGAGGAAATCTGGCGCGTCACCGCAGAGGACCATTAATTTGCCATGAAAATCCCGTTTGCTGATTTGCCGTTTGGCGACCTTCTGAATAAGGCGAAGTCGCTCTTTGTTCGTCCGTCGAAAAACTCCGGGCCGTTGCCGATGCCGGAGCGTCCGGACAAACCCGAGAGTGATAAATTTGCCAAGACGGTCACGCCTAACGCCGTCCAGACTCTAACGACGCAGAGTTCGCCGGAGTCGCTCATGTCCGCGCCGACGCCGCGCATTGTCTCGGCGGGCCGGGGAAATAGTTCGGCCTTGCGCGATTTGCCGCCGGCGGTGGCACTCGCGCTCGAGCCACGGGTGGAGCGCGTGCTCTCGGTGGGATTAACCGATTTGATCGCGCACGTGCCGAGCGGCTATCTCAAGCCGAGCGCGAGCTTCGACGTGTCGCGCCGGGTGCTGTTGAAGGCAGCCGAGGTGGAAAAAGGGATGGCGATGGGCCGGCCGACGATCGGGATCAACGCCATCTACCAGCAGATGCCGGAAATTTTCATGCACGTCGTGCCCGCGGGCGACCTCACGCTCGTGGCGGTGCCGTTCGAGAAATTGCTGAGCGAATTGTCGCAGCGCGACGACCAGGCAACCGAGCAAATCGCCCAGCAGTTCGAAACCCCGTTCCTCCAGGTGACGATGGAAGACACGAAGAAATTCGGCATCACGATGGAGCCGGTGAACATCGCGCAAATGCCGGAGCTTTCGTCCGCCCGGATGCAAATGGCAACGGCCGAGACCCTCGCTGCCGCTGCGCCCGAAACCAAGTTGCCGCGCTTCGCCCAGAGTGGGCCAACAACAATGGCGAAAGGGGCTCAGCCAATTTCGCTGCAAACCAATGCCCCCGCGCCGATCGCTTTCGCGCCGTCGCCGCAAAAGAACGGCACCCCCGCGAAACCTGAGTCGAAACCAATTTCCCTTTCGCCGCTGCAACCTCCCGCGCCGCCGCTAAAATTTGGAACGGGTGAGCCTGCGATTCCGCGAGTTCCAGCCTCCAGCGGGCCGCCCGTTCCAGAAGCGCCGCCGCTTCGGATCCCCTTCGAAGTGCCGGGCGCCGAGAAGCCCGCGCCGGTCCCGGAAGGATTGGGGACATTGCCGCTCGACGGTGCCGCTCCGCTTTCTCCGGGTGCGCCGGCGGCTCCGCAGGTCACTCTGCCGCTGCGCGCGATCCTGCAATCGCTTCCGCCGCTCCAATTGAAGGGAGATCCGGCGAGCGTTCCGGCCGAGGCCAGGATCTCATTCCAGTTCTCGCAGATCGCGTCACAATTGACGACCGGCAAGGTTGCAATTCCGCCAAAGGATTTCCACGCCGCATTGCCTGCGGAATATCGGTCGCTCTTTTTGCCCGACGCGGTCGAAGCCGCGGTTCCGCTTTCCTTGCCCGACGTCCTGGCCAATCTGCCCGGGAACGCGCTGCAAATGCGTGGCGACCAGGAAACGCTGACGCCGGACGAAGTCTTCGAGACGCCGTTTTCGCAGAAGGCGGACGAAGACGCGAAACGCTTTGAGCAAACGCCGGCGGCGAAGAAAGAGCCGCCCAAAGTCGAAGAGGCGAAGGTGCCGGAGATTATTCCTCAAGCGCCCGAGCGTGTGATCGCGGAACAGGCCAAACCGGCGCCGCCGAAGAAAACAGAGTTCGACGCCAAGGCCGCGGTCGCGCAAGCGAGTGCGTTGCCCGGCGTGACTTCATGCGCGGTGACCTTTGTCGACGGCCTGAGCGTGGCTGGAAATATTCCGCCGCAACTCGGACTCGATGGTTTATCGGCGGTGGCACCAACGCTGCTCCAGAAGCTGGCAAAACATATGCTGGAAACAAAATTAGGCGC
>JBBSEO010000257.1:0-3470 GCA_038239645.1 Chthoniobacterales bacterium
CGCGCGGAAGGCAACGGCGGTCGCTCCCAATTCGGCTGGGGCGTGGTCACAATTGGCGCGGGCGGAGGGTCTCGCCGGGAACAAAAAGGCCGGCGGAGCAGCGCTGGCGCGCGCAAACCAATTGGTTCGCCAGGTGCGAAAACGGTAACCCCGTTAACCGGCGGCAGGCGCTTTCGGCGTCAGGAATTTCTGGTAAACGAACGAGGCTACAATCGCGATGAGCGCGAGCGCGATAAAAGCGGCGATGCGATAAAGCTGGGCCAGACTGGCGAGGTCATGCAGAAATAGTTTCGCGAAGGCGACGCCGAGCAACAGGAGCGCCGCGAGCCGGGCCCGGCGCACCTTGCGCGCAATTCCGAAGATGAGCAGGGCAAACGCGAACGCGGCCCAGGAGATGGTGTAGGTCATGTCGCGCGCAAAATTTCCGCGGAACGAAAAGGTCAGCGTCGGGCCGACCGAAAAGTAATCGGCGATCTCAATATTCATCAGCCAGAAAAGCGTAACGCCGCTCAGGAGGTAAAGAAACGGCGGACCGTGGGTCTCGTATTCATGCTCGCGCGGCTCGCCAAACTCGCGCGCCGCGAGAAAGAAACAAAGCGTCGGAACTCCGTAGGCATAAAGATACCAATTCCAAATCAGCGCATGGGTCCGCGGGTGATAATGCAAAATCGCTGGATTGAGGGTGAGCCGAACGAACGCCAGCGCACAGAGGAGAAGCGCGAAAATTCGCAGTTGGCGATTTGGAATTTTCCGAAAAAGAAGAATCAGCGCCAGTCCTTCGATGGCCCAACCAAGCGTCAACCACTCGCGGTCGAATTGAACCGGCAAAACCATGCTGCCGAGGGCGAGGAGCGACGCGCCCTGTGCGGCCAGGCGCGAGTCGCCCGAGGCGGGGGCGCGACGTTTTCTTTGCGCACAAGATAGAAAACGCCGACAGCGGGCGGGAGGGCGAAAAACACCGGGAGCAACCATTTCCAATGAGGCGGCCAATTCCACCTTAACAAGAAATAGACGGCAAAAAATTGCAAGATCGGCGCCGCGCGGGCGACCATCCACGGCCATTTTCGTTGTGTCCCGGCGAAATAGGGAACGCTGGTGAACAGGAGAAGGATTCCGATTTCCCAAACGGCGACGAAACTCAGGCCTTGGGCTGTTCGACTGAGATCGGCCGCGCCCGCGCCCCTGGCGAAAACCGACTGATACCAGCCCATCTCCGACATCCAGGTTAGCGCCAACGCCCCCGCGGTCACGACCACCAGCCACCGTTCGAGCTTCGGCGCGGTGCGATAGATCAGGACCAGAGCAACCAGGCCAGCATCAGCCACCAACATGAGTTCAAATGAATGTGGATCGCAGTGCCTGAAATCGGTCAGCGGGATCGCGATCGACAGCAGCGCGAGAAGTCCGACGAGCACGCCCGCGGACCACGCCCACCCTCCGGGATTGGCCCGGGTAAGCTGCCAAATGGCAAAGCCGAGGAAAAGCGCCTGAAAAAGCAGGAGGAAAATTTGGGCGTCATGCTGATTGGCCGATCCGAAAAAATCCCCTGCCCAGGCGAGATTGAGCAGGATTGTTCCAACTGCTGCCGCAAAGAGGAAATAGCACCAGCGTTTGAGCGTCGCGATTGCCGCCACCGCGCAATCCAAAACCGCGACGTAAATAAAGAGCGCCATGGGATTTTCGTGACCTGTGCGCAGGATGATCGGGGTCAGGAAACCGCCGACGACCGCGAGCCAGGCTGTGCTCGTGGTGTTGAGCCAAAGCGCCAGCGCGAGGGCGAGACCAGTGATCATCCACATCAGCGCCGTCGCGGTGACGAGAGGGATGAGATGGTAGAGTGCCTGCGCCGCGTAGGTGTCGGCGTACAAAATGAGCAGACCGCTCGCACCCAGGCTTTGGGCGGGGACACGAAAGCGCCGCAAGGCCGGCAGCGCGCTAACGATAAGTAGTGCAAGGCCCGTCGCCGCGCCCGCCGTGACCCGCATCGTGGGCGTGATCCAATTATTTTCGAAGGCGTATTTGACGAAAAAGACGACGCCGAGAAAAAGCGCGAGACCGCCGACCCAGGCGAAGAGTTTGACTCCGATAATCGATTCCCAGTCGAGTGCCGGTGAAGATCTGGCCGTGAACGGAGGTGGCCGAAGAACGGGTGGCGGCAAAGGCTTTGCCGCGGACGTGGGCAACGGCGGTGGAACCTCCATCGGGCGCTTCGTTTCGCGTGGGATCGGCTCACTGGCCGGTCGCGGGCGCTCCTCGAGGCGGTTTTCCAGTCGATCAATTTAGACGATCGCGATGATCGCCAGCGCGAGCGCGAAGAGGGATGCGAAAACGGCGAAAAAACTTCCGTTGTCCATTACAAACCCGTGGGCAAATCAACGAACTCCCACTCAAGTCGAAATTTTTCTGCGAGCTTCTGCGCCAGCCCCTTGATCCCAAATGTTTCGGTCGCGTAATGCCCGCCGAGCAACAAATTCACGCCCAGTTCCCGCGCCGCGACCGCGGCCCAGTGCGGCGCTTCGCCGGTGATGAATGTGTCCACTCCTTCGCGCGCGATCCTTTCGATTTCGCCACCGGCGCCTCCCGTAATCAGGCCGATACGTCGCGTGACCGGTGGTCCGGCGAGGAACGATTTGATTTCACCGCCGACCGCGTTTCGCAAACGTTTCACCAATTCCGCGATCGGCATTTCCGCGTTGGCAGCGCGACCGAGCAACGAACCGCGCTCCTCGAAAAATGGTTCCGAGTCTTCAATCCCCAGCGCGCGGATCAACAGCGCGTTGTTGCCAATCTCCTCGTGCAGATCGAGCGGTAGATGGGCGCTGTAGAGCGCGATATTGTTTTGCAACGCCATCCGGAGTTTCCGCGCCAGCGAACCCGAAATCGGTTTTAGTCCGCTCCAAAAAATTCCGTGATGAACGATGAGCAAATCGGCGCCGGATTGCGCGGCCGCTTCCAGAGCGCCCGTCGAGCAATCAACCGCGCAGGCAATTTTCCGCACGCTCCCAGAGTTCTCGATCTGCAGCCCATTGAGCGCATTCGGATAATCCGCGATCGTGCGCAGACTCAACCATTCGTCCGCCCAAGCGACAATTTCGTGCAAGTCTGCCACGCACGCCAATGTGCCCGCCGGCGGACATTTTGAAAGCGAACACTTGACCAGGCGCGGCGAGATGTGACTTCTTGGACCCAGCCATGGAATATACCGACGCTCCTTCTGCCGCGACCGTCACGCCTTCGGGGATGATTTGTCCGCACTGCGATCACCTTCTGCCGGCGAACTCGCAGCGTTGCGATCAGTGCGGCTGGCACCGGGAGGAAGAGCAATCCGCGGAAGGAAAGGCGAGCGATGCCTTCGCGGTGCTGCTCAGTCTCGTTCCCGGTCTCGGTCACATCTACAAGGGTCACACCGTGCTTGGCCTTTTTATCACGCTCGTGCTGACGCCAATGGCTCTGCTCACGACTCTGCTGGC
>JBBSEO010000258.1:0-3465 GCA_038239645.1 Chthoniobacterales bacterium
ACCGTATGTCGAACCCCAGCCCAGGAGCAGGACGTCACCTTCCTGGTCGCCGTAAATTTCCGGGAGCGGTATTTCCTCGGCCAGCTTTTGCAATTTCACCCGACGTTTCGCCGTCATCGCCATGTGCAACTTCGGGCTGCCGGTGGGATGGCCCATCTCATCGTGCTCGAGCCCGGTGATAAGAGGATATTTTCCGTCGGCCATCGGCGTACCTGGCGGCGCGTGCTGGGTGATCTGGTCGAGCGCGTAGGGCTTGAAGCCCGCGGCCCGCGTGGTCAGGTCCGGTTTGGGATTCAGCATTAAGTTCGCGAGGTCTGGCTCGTCGAAGGCTTCGATGCGCGTGGCGAGGGAGGTATCGCTGAGAATAAAAACCGGCGTGCTGTATTTGCGCGCGATGCGAGCCGCTTCGATCGCGATGTAGAAACAATCTTCCACGGTTTGCGCGGCGAGAACGACGCGCGGGCTGTCGCCATGACCGCCGTAAATCGCCTGGAAAAGATCGCTTTGCTCGACATTCGTGGGCAAGCCGGTGCTCGGCCCCCCCCGCTGAACGTTAATGATCAAAATCGGGACTTCGGCCATCGAAGCCCAGCCAATCGCTTCGCTCTTTAACGAGATGCCCGGACCGGCGCTGCCCGTCACGGCGAGATGGCCCGAATAGGAAAAACCGAGCGTGATCGAGACCGCCGCGAGCTCGTCCTCCGCCTGCACGAAAAGGCCGCCGTATTTCGGCAGCTCGCGCCGCAACGTTTCCATGACGGACGACCAGGGAGTAATCGGGTAGCCGGAGCCGTAGCGAACACCGGCGGCGATCAGCCCATAAGCGAGCGCCTGATTACCATCCATGGTGATCTGATCGCGCGCGCCCGGTTTTTTAACGATGGTTTCGAACTGGTAACGTTGCGCGAGAAGCTTGCCGACGGGATAGGCGTAGCCGGCGGTGAACGCCATGATCGCGGTGTTAGCGACGCTCGTGTCTTTGCCGGCGAACTTCTCCTTGATCAGGGTCGTGAGCTTCTCGACGTCGAGATGAAAAATCTTGGCGATCAGGCCAAGAACGAAAATGTTTTTCCCCTTGTCTTTCGCGGTGCCGCCGAGTGCTTCGACGGTCAGGCCGGTGATCGGAACACCGACGTAAACGAAACGTTTGTCGTCGAGGTTCGGTTCAACGTTATCCGAGTCGTAAACAAGAACGCCGCCCTCGCGCAGGAAGTCGATGTGGTCCTGGTAGCTGTGCTGATAAAAAGCGACGAGAAAATCGGCTTCGTCGCCGGCGGAAAGGACTTCGCCGGAACCGATCCGAACCTGGAAAATCGAAGGACCGCCCGAGATCGTCGCGGGAATCGTCATGTAAGTCATGACGTCCTGGGCGCTGCGCCCAGCGAGCCGGGCGAGGAACGCGCCCGCGCTCTGGATTCCGTCCTGTGAATTCCCAGCGAGACGAATGACGGCGTCGTCGATATTTTCCGGCCGAAGGTCAGCGCGTTCGGAGGCAGGTTTCGGGTCTTCGGTGGCAGGCGGGGTCGAATTCACGGTTTGTTGATCTTTTCAAAACCTAAACCGCGATTCGAGTCTTTCCACGAGAAAGGTTGATTAGTTACCCGCTCGCCAGCAGACGGTTTCTTTGTTATTTAGCGCGCGATGGCTGCGCCTGAACTCCAACATACTCTCGCGAAACCCGCCGGCTTGAGCGGCACTTCCCTGCACACGGGCGAAAAAGTGACGCTGCGGCTGCTGCCGGCACCGGTCGACCACGGCCTGAAGTTCAAGCGCAAGGATTTGCAGGACGAGCCAACGATCGACGCGACGATTGCCAACCTGAAAACGGTCGAGCGCGCCACGACAATCGGGGAAGGCGCGGTGCGCGTGCACACGGTCGAGCATGTTCTCGCGGCCTTGAGCGCGATGGGGGTGGACAATGCCATCATCGAGATGGACGCGAACGAGCCGCCGATTGGCGACGGCAGCGGCGCGCCCTACGTCGACGTGATCAAGAAAGCGGGCACTGCGCCCCAGGAAGCGGCACGGCATTTTTTCGACGTGCGCGAGCCAATGTCGATCGAGACCAAGAGCGGCTCGATGCTGGTGGTGCTGCCGGACGATAAGTTTCGCATCTCCTGCACGCAGGCGGGACCGAACAATCGTTTCACCCAATATTTTTCGAGCGAGATCACGCCGACGATTTTCGAGAAGGAAATCGCGCCGGCGCGCACGTTTGTTTATTACGAGGACGTCGCGCCCCTGATGGAGAAAAACCTGATCAAGGGTGGCAGCCTGGAGAATGCGATCGTCGTGCGAGGCGAAGCGATTCTGAGCAAGGAACCGTTGCGCTTCACGGAAGAATTCGCGCGGCATAAAGTGCTCGATATCATCGGCGATCTCGCGCTCGTCGGCGCCCGCATTCGCGGTCATGTCATCGCCATAAAACCGGGCCACGGGGCAAACGCGGAACTGGCGCGCGCGCTGGTGAAGGAACACGCGAAGACGGTCGCGTTGTCGATGCCGCGGGTGATGCCGCAGGGCGAAGGCGGCCTCGACAGCCAGGAAGTGCTGAGCATTTTGCCCCATCGTTATCCATTCCTGATGGTCGATCGCATTCTCGGCTTCGAGGGCGACACGAAAATTACCGGGATGAAATCGGTCACGATCAACGAGCCTTATTTTCAAGGACATTTCCCGGGGCATCCGGTGATGCCGGGCGTGCTGCAGGTCGAGGCGATGGCACAGGTCGCGAGCATTCTGCTGATGAAACTATCGAAGAGCGCGAGCCGGATCGGTTATTTCATGAGCGCGGATGGAGTAAAATTCCGCAAGCCGGTTTTCCCGGGCGATACGCTTTTCATTCACGCGGAACTGATTCGGGCGCGGAGCAATCGCATGGCGAAAATGCAATGCCGCTGCGTGGTGAACGATGCGGTCGCGTCCGAAGGCGAGCTGATGTTCACGTTTCTGGATAAATGATTCATCCGACGGCGATCATCGATCCCGCCGCGGAAATCGGAGCGGGCACCATTGTCGGCCCATATTGCGTGATCGACGCCGGCGTGGTGCTGGGCGCGGAATGCGTGCTGCAGAACCATGTGACGCTGCGGGGACCGATGCAGGTCGGCCCGCGGAACAAGTTCTACGCCTATTGTTCAATCGGGCAGCAAACGCAGGACCTGAAATATGCGGGCGAACCGACCTATCTCGAGATCGGGAGCGACAACACTTTTCGCGAGTTTTGCACGGTCAATCGGAGCACTTCGGCCGATGGGAAAACTCGAATCGGGAACAGTGGAAATTTTCTCGCCTACAGCCACATCGGGCACGATTGCGACGTGCGCGACGCGGTGATTTTCTCGAACAACGGCACGCTCGCCGGGCACGTCACGATCGGCGATCACGCGATCATGGGTGGCCTCACGGCAGTGCATCAATTCTGCCGCGTCGGGCGTTTTGCCATCACCGGCGGCTGCTCAAAAA
>JBBSEO010000259.1:0-3458 GCA_038239645.1 Chthoniobacterales bacterium
AGGAACGGCACAGGCGCACCTGCTTTTCGGGCTGCTTTACACCGCCGCCTTTCTCCTTAAGCCTGTCTACTGGTAGGGAGTGGCTGACGGCGAAGCGCGTCAGAGCGCGCCCGGATCGTGCTTCCTGAGAAAGAAGAGTTCGACGGTGAAAATAAAGAACGTGCCTGATATCAACCAGAAAACGATCGCGCCGGCCGAAGATCTCGCGGTGGCGTCTCCCCATTACGAGCATGGTTTTCTGGCGAAATTCGCCGTGCTGAAAGGCGCGCGACGGGAGTTGTGGCTCACATTCCTGATCAAGTTCCTGATCTACACCGCCTACTCGGTCACGAACAAAACGCTGGTTCTTTGGCTATCGAAGGACTTGGGGTTCAGCGACCAGGCTTCGGTCGCGCTTGTGGGCTGGGTCTGGGCGCCGGCGATGACCGTCTTCACCTTACTCGCGGGCTCGCTCACCGACGCGGTAGGACTGCGCCGCACCTTCTTTCTGGGCGTCGGCATTTGCACCTTCGCCCGCACCATCATGGTCTTTACCACCAACCCCGCGCTCGCGCTCGCCTGTGGCGTCCTGCCGCTCGCGGTCGGCGAGGCGCTCGGCACGCCCGTCCTGCTGGCGGCGACGCGGCGCTATTCGACGACGGCGCAGCGTTCCATCTCCTTCTCCATCATCTACGCCATTATGAACGTCGGCTATTTAGCCGCCGGCTATATCTTCGACTTTGTCCGGACGAAGGATTTCCATCTTCAATTCGGATCCTTCCAAGCGACCACGCATCAGCAACTATTTCTAGTTAGCCTTTCCTTCGAGCTTCTGCTCTTCCCCACGATCTATTTTCTGCGCAGGAACGAAGAAGGCCGCAGGGAACCTACGACCACCAAATCCGGCTTTTGGGTGTCAACCGGAGAGACCGTGCGAAAAAGTGCTGCCGCTACGATCGCGCTTTTTCGCCGCCTGATCCAGCAATCGGCTTTCTACCGTCTTCTTGTCTTCTTTGTCTTCATCGGATTTCTGAAAGCGATTTTCTTGCAGATGGACTACGTTTTCCCAAAATTCGGCGATCGCGTCATGGGTTTGCACGCCCCCGTCGGCAAGCTCGCCGCGATCAACGCGATCGTGATCATTATCCTCGCGCCTGTCGTCGGCGCACTGACGCAGCGCCTCGCTTCCTATCGCGTCGTCATTATCGGCAGCATTATCTGCGCGGCGGGCGTTTTCGTCATGGCATTGCCGCCAGAATGGTTTGTGCCGGCGGCGAACGGGCCATTCGGACGAATTCTCGGTCATGGTTATCTCGGTCTCACGGGGGTAGTCCATCCCTACTATGTGATGTCGGCGATCTACCTTACGATTTTCTCGATCGGCGAGGCCTTTTACTCCCCGCGGGTTTATGAATACGCCGCGGCGATTGCTCCGGCCGGCCAGGAAGCATCGTATGGCTCGCTCGCCTATTTGCCCTTTCTGGTTGGCAAAATACTTGTCGGCAGTGGCGGGTGGTTGCTCGCCGCCTTTTGCCCGGCGGAGGGCCCGCGCCGCGCGGGCATGATGTGGTTCATTTTTGCCTGTGCCGCTTCGGTTGCGCCGGTCGGGCTCCTGGTTTTTCGCTCCTACATCCGCGTGCGCGAAGAAGGCCGGGACGATTTCTAGCGGTTTTCGGGAATAGCGGCGGCCGGAAACCGTCGTATATTTCACTATGATCCAAATGCCGAAACGGCCAGCTGCGCGGTCCCGCTTCATGCTGGTCTTGGGTGTGATGGTGCTGATGGCTTTACTCGGCACCCAGATGTTTTTGAGCCGCGCCCGTGCGCAAAAAGAGGAGAACAAACAAGTGCAGACAAATAATCCGACGGCGGTGGCGAACACGACGACATCGAACGGCCAGCCCAGCGCCAAGCCGAGCGATACTGAGCTGAAACAAAAGCTCACTCCGATGCAGTATCGAGTGACGCAAAAGGGCGGGACGGAACCGCCGTTTCAAAACGAGTATTGGAACAACCACCAGCAGGGCATTTACGTGGACGTCGTCACGGGTGACGCGCTTTTCGCCTCGATGGATAAATTTGAGAGCGGGACGGGCTGGCCCAGTTTCACAAAGCCAATTACCACCGACAACGTTCAGGAAAAAACTGAGCGCACGCTCTGGATGGAACGAACGGAAGTGCTCGGAGCGCACAGCGGGTCGCACCTTGGCCATGTCTTCGAGGACGGCCCGGCGCCGACCGGCAAGCGCTATTGCATGAACTCGGCCGCGCTCCGTTTCGTTGCGGTCGATAAATTGCAGGCGGAAGGCTACGGCCAATTTCTGCCGCTCTTTGAAAAGAAGTAGCGTCGCACCGCGGCGATGACTAGCTAAGGGGGCGTGAAACAACGCTCCGCCTTCCTGGCCGGCCTCGCCGCGTTCGTCATCTGGGGCGTCATTCCAGGATATTGGAAATTACTCGCGCGTGTTCCGGCCGGGCAAATCCTCGCGAATCGGTTCGTCTGGACCATTGTTTTTCTCGCCGCCCTTCTCACGGTCACCCGACGGTGGCCCGAAGTCATCGCCAGTTTTCGTTCGCGACGTTCCGCTCTTTATTGCCTCGCCAGTGGAATCATGGTCAGCGCGAACTGGTTTCTCTTCATCTGGTCGGTCAACATGGGCCGCGTCTTGGAAACGAGCCTCGGCTATTTTCTGACGCCAATCGTAAACATCGTTCTGGGCGCACTGATTTTGCGAGAGCGCCTGAGCCGGCTGCAACTCATCTCCATCATCATCGCCGCCAGCGGAATTGTCCTGCGCACCATCGGCTACGGGCGTTTCCCCTGGGTCGCGGTGCTCATCTGCCTCACTTTCGGATTCTATGGACTGTTGCGGAAACAATCCGGCACCGCCCCAATCCCCGGACTATTTTTGGAGACGACATTTCTCCTTCCCCTGGCGCTCGGCTATCTCGCTTTTGTCGCGAGCCGCCATGAACTGATCTTCGGACCATCCGCGCCGGGATTGACGGCGATTCTTCTAACGACTGGCGTGGTCACCGCCCTGCCTTTGGCTCTCTTCGGACACGCCGTGCGCCACCTTCGTCTGATCACGCTCGGCTTCATGCAATACCTCGCGCCCTCGCTCAGCTTCCTTCTCGCGGCCTTTATCTTTCGCGAGCCCTTTACTCTTCCTCAACTGCTGACCTTCGTCCTGATCTGGGTTGCGCTCGCCATCGTATCGCTCGAGGGAATCTGGCGCTGGCAGGCCGCCCTGCGGGCCTCGCCGGTCGGGTGCGCGGCGGCGGTGGAATTGAACGTCTAGCAATTGCGCGGCGCACCTCGCCCCGTATCTTCCGCCGTTGAAACCCGACGATATCGAATACGCGCTTGAGAACACGCACGTCTTGCTCGCGCCCGAGCAACACATCGCCACTTTCGGAAGCACGAGCTTTGATTTCCATCTCATCAGCGAATTGATGGATCAGGTCGATCGCATTCG
>JBBSEO010000260.1:0-3444 GCA_038239645.1 Chthoniobacterales bacterium
GCCGCGGTCGGTATACTGCGCTCCCTGACCAGCGCCCGTAGCTCAATTGGATAGAGCGTCAGCCTCCGAAGCTGAAGGTTGCGCGTTCGAGCCGCGCCGGGCGCACAGAATCTTCGGGGGATTTATTGGGGATCCCAGCGCGCTTCCGTTCTGCGCTAAGGCGCAAAGGCTAGGCCAGTGCTTCGATCCGGCCGAGCAAATCCTTCTTACTCGTCATGCCGGTCACCTGATCGCGCACCTGCCCGTTCTTGAACAGGAGAAGTGTCGGAATCGCGCGAATGTTGAACTTGAACGAAAGGCTTTGGTTCTCGTCGATATTCACTTTGCCGACCTTGAGGGCGTCGCCTTTTTCACGCGCGATTTCGTCGATCAAGGGCGCGATCAACTTGCAGGGTCCACACCATTCCGCCCAAAAGTCGACCAGCACTGGCTTGTCGTTCTGGTTGATCTCTTTTTCGAAATTCGTTTCCGTCAGCGTGATGGCATTTTCCATCACGAAATATAAGTCCAAATTTCGATCAGCAAAATGATTGCCGCACCGGCGAGGAGCGCCCAGCAAAGCGCGATCGGAAGAGCACGTGCCGTGGCCACGGGAGGCGCGAGCGCGACCGGGACCGGAGGCGGTGCCGTCGGTCGTGAGGCCGCCGTGAGCAGCGGCTGTGTTTTACTCATCTGCACCGGCGCCGCCGGCTTTGGCGGATCAGGAAAGATCTTTATCCGTGCGGTTTCTTTTTTCGGCTGTGACTCCGTGGGCGTGATTACGGGGATGATGTTCGGTGGGGTCGCCGCGGGCGGTCGCGGAATCGGAGTGGGTGTCAGCGAAGGTCGAACCGCGGAGGTTCCGGGTGGAGCGCTCACCGGTGCCGCCGGCGCGGGTGGTAGCGGGGCACGGGCCTGCGGTGGCCGCGGAATCGCGGTCGATCCTGCGGACGGAGTCAGCGGAGCATAGGCTGGCGGTGCCGCCGGAGTAGACGAAGGAGCGATCGGGACGGTATCGCGAGGTGGTCGTTCCGGGAGGGTAATGCGGACGGTTTCCTTCTTGGGTTCGTTCGATTCAGCCATGGGGGTGGAACAAAAGAATCCTTACGTTGGCAAAAATTGACCCGATTGTCACGGCGAAAGACGCGTATCTCAGGCGACGAGATCGTAATCACGCGCGGCCAGAATCTCCCGGGTGACAAACGTCCCGATTTCCGCCGGCTCTTGCAGGACGACGCGCGCATCCACCTCGGGCGCATCGCTTTCGGTGCGGGCGCTAAGGGATGAGTCCACCAGCAGACGCAATCGCCGCCCGACCCGCGCCGCGGCCATTTCGCGGGCGATGGTTTGCTGCAGCACCATCGCGCGGCGGAACCGTTCATTCTTCACTCGTGCGGGAATTTGGCCCGGCATTTTGCCCGCGCGCGAGCCTTCCTCCTGCGAATACCTGAAGACGCCGAGCCGTTCGAAGCGCGTCGTGGCGATGAAGCGCAACAGGTCCTCGAAATCGTGTTCGGTTTCTCCGGGAAAACCGACAATGAATGTCGTCCGCAACGCCACGCCCGGAATTCCAGCGCGCAGGCGCACGATCAAATTCTCGATGTGGGCGCGGCTCGTTTCGCGCCGCATTCGCGCCAGCATCGGCTCGGCAATGTGTTGCAGCGGCATGTCCACATAACGTGCGACGTGCCGGCATTCTCCGATGGTCGCGATCAGTTCATCGCTCCAATGCGCCGGATGGGTATAGAGGAGGCGGACCCAGAATTCGCCTTCGATTTTCTCGATCTCGCGCAAGAGCGCGGCGAGCGTGGGCCCGCGCGCAGAATCGACCGGTTGGCGCGGGCCCGCTTTCTCCGCCCACAAATCCATCCCGTAATACGTTGTATCCTGGCTAATGAGATTGATCTCACGCACTCCTTCCGCGACGAAGCCGCGCAATTCCGCCACGACCGAAGAAATTGTCCGGCTGCGATGACGCCCGCGCATCTGGGGAATGACGCAAAAACTGCACGGGTGATTGCAACCTTCCGCGATTTTGAGGTAAGCCGAATGCGCCGGGGTCAGGCGAAAACGCGGCGTTTCGTAGTCCGGGATATAACGAGACTTAGGGGTGACGAAGTCATCGCCGGCACTTCTGGGAGGGCGATGCGCGAGTAACTGCTGCACAATCGTCCCAAGGTCCTTCACCTGATCCAGGCCGATAAAGGCATCCACTTCCGGTAACTGCTCCCGCAGTTCCGTCGCGTAGCGTTGCGAGAGACAACCGCTGACGATCAGTTTCTGTTGTCCATTGGTCGTTAGCTCGCGTTGGCGCTGCGCCTCGAGGATGGCGTCGATCGATTCTTCCTTCGCCGAATCGATGAAGCCGCAGGTATTGATCACGAGCACATCGGCCTCGTCCGCCTGTGCGGTCACTTCCATGCCCTGGGCGCGCACGCTCCCAAGCATGATTTCGGCGTCGACCAGGTTCTTGGCGCAGCCGAGGCTGATCATTCCCACTTTCGTCGGCATGGGAACGAACTACTCGATGCTGACGTCGGCATCGCCCGTGGAAACGAGTTTGCCGTTCTTGCGAATCTGGACCGCCTCGCGGTCCAGCACGCGGACGTTGAAGCGGCGTCCGCGAAATTGAACGATGCCGTCCGAGGGTGAAATCCAGCGCTCAAATGCGGGACGCGAGGGATCATCATCGATGCGGACTTGGACGTAGGTCTTCCTGAGCGGTTTGATTTCGACGCGGTTTGGTCCGCCGAGATTCTCGGTCGGGTCGGAATTGGTGCGCGCGGCGGCCAGCTCGGCCGCGCTGACGGGTTCGGCGCGACGGACTTCAGGTTCGGCTGCGGTCGGTGCCGATGGCGTGTTCACGATCGGCGGAGTTGCGACGGTGATGGCGGTGGGCGTCGATGTTGGAATCGGGGTCGAGACCGGTGGCAGCGACGAAGTAGCCACGGCCGGGGGATGGACCGGTTGCGCCCGCGGCGCCACGATCGTCTGCGCCGGTGGAAGTGTCGCCGTGGCCGCGGGATTCGTGGTTGCGCTGGTCGCGGTCTGCGTCGGCGAAATTCGCTGAACGTTGAGAACCAATCGCAGGAACCAGAAGCCGACGAAAAGAACGATCAATCCCACGACCAAAGGCCAAAGGGATGTACGCGAACCGGACGCAGCGGGAGCGCGGGGCGCTACCGCTGCACGGGTTGGCTTGGGCGCGGGATTCTCCTGCAGATACGAATAACCATCGACCGTGATGCTGTCGGAAGTTTCGAAGTGATCGGTGTACGGCGCGGTGTCGATGCCGAGAAACTTCCCGTAAATCTGGAGGAAGCCCTTGGCGTAGGCGAGGCTCGGGAAATTGGAGAAATCATCCGCCTCCAATTCCGCGAGCCGGGATTGCCTAATTTTTGTTAGGCGCGCCGCCTGGTCGAGCGAGAGGCCGCGTTCTTCGCGCGCCTTTTGGAATTGTTTACC
>JBBSEO010000261.1:0-3378 GCA_038239645.1 Chthoniobacterales bacterium
AAATCTTTGGATTGCCGGCGTGAGGGGCAACCGAATCATGCGAAACCGACGATCAAACCCTGGGGCTGGATTCGTTGGCGTCTGAGCAGGGCGTTTGTGCGTGGCTACTCCTATGTCCGCAAAAATCGTGATCTGGCTCAGAACAGAAGCCGGCGCAAATGGAGCAATCGCGGGCGCAAGCGACGCAGTTAATCCCGCGAGCGGAGCAGATGCGTAGGGAAATGGAGCAGCTGTCCCCGCAATCAGAGCAGTTGCGGTGGCATCTGGAGCAGACGAGGGGAGATCAGGAACAGAATTGGTCCCGTCTAAAAGAATCGGCCGGGCGGGCGAGGCATTTCTGTTAATTATTGCGACCATCGGTCGCGAAAGGGTGAACTGTTTGCCACGTCGCGCAATCGTTAGCCCGGCCCTGAAGAGACGCTGCGCCGGGAGCGGAAAGACTTTCGTCCCTGAGGGGACTTGGTCTATTTGGAAATCCAAGTCCCAGCGCTGAAGCGCTGGGCTATTGGCGGAGGGGGGACAGCGGCCTAACGGTTGATAATATGAATGGCGCGCTTCTCGACCGCGAGGGCCGCTTCCTTCACTGCTTCGCTCAAGGTGGGATGGGCGTGACAGGTTCGGCCCAGATCTTCGCTGCTGCCGCCGAATTCCATTACCGAGACCGCTTCGGCGATTAGCTCCGAGGCCGCGTGCTGCAGGATATGCGCGCCCAGCAATCGATCTGTTTCCGCGTCAGCGATGAACTTGACCATCCCTTCCGCGTCTTCGTTGGCGAGCGCGCGACCATTCGCCCGGAAGGGAAATTTGCCCACCTTCACTTTGATTCCCTTTTCCTGCGCCTGGTCCTCGGTCAGACCGACCCCCGCCAACTCCGGATTGGTGTAAATGATTCCGGGGATGGCGTCGTAATTTACGTGCCCGGATTTGCCCGCGATGATTTCCACGCAGGCGATTCCTTCTTCCTCCGCCTTGTGGGCGAGCATCGGCCCGGCGATGACGTCGCCGATCGCGTAAATTCCTTCGATGTTTGTGCGAAAATGCTGGTCGACCTTCACCCGCTTCCGGTCGTCAAGCTGAACCCTGACGCCATCATCCAGCAAACCATCCGCGAAAGCGCGGCGCCCGACGGAAATGAGAATCTTGTCGGCCTCAAACTCGAGCTTCTCTTCGCCCCTGACCGCGGTCGCCTTCGCGCCGGAACTTTCGATTTTTACTCCAGTCAGTTTTGTCTCGAGGTGAAACTTTATCCCCTGACTCGTTAGCGCTTTTTGGAGCGCGTTCGAAAGCTCGAGATCGAAGCCCAGCGCAATCCGAGGGAGAAACTCGATCACCGTGACTTCGCTGCCCAAGCGATTCCAGACCGAGCCCATCTCCAGGCCGATCGCCCCCGCGCCGACGACGAGCAGTTTTTTTGGCGGTTCCGCAAAGGAAAGCGCTTCCGTACTGCTAACGACCGTAGTGCCATCGAACTTCGCGAACGGAAGCTCCATCGGCACGCTCCCGGTCGCGATGACGATGTTCTTCGTCTCGATTTCCTGGGCATCGCCGCTCGCCGATTTCACGGAAATTTTCCCAGGGGCCGTGATCCTCGCTGTTCCCTCGAAGACGGTAACCTTATTCGTCTTCATCAACTGCTTCACCCCGCCAGTCAGCGCCTGCACGACCTTGTCCTTCCGTGCCAGCATCGTCGGCAGATCGACCCGCGGATTATCGATCAGCACGCCATGTTTGGCTGCTTCCTTTTTGGCGAAATGAAAATGGTCGCTCGAAACCAGGAGCGCCTTGCTGGGAATACAACCGATCCGGAGACAGGTCCCGCCCAGTTCCTTTTCTTTCTCCACGATCGCGGTCTTGAGTCCAAGCTGGCCGGCCCGAATCGCCGCGACATAACCGCCGGGACCAGAGCCGATAATGACGACATCAAATTTTTCCATAAAACGTTAGGTAGCTTGGCTCGGCCTCCTGGCTGATAGGACATGGGCTGGAAGCCCAAGCCACGATTAAAAATCGAGCGGCAGCATCTTCGGCTTCTCGATCGTCTCTTTCACTTTCACGAGGAAAGTAACCGCTTCCCTGCCATCGACCGCGCGATGATCATAACTCAAAGCCAGATACATCATCGGGCGCGCCACGACGGCGCCGTGCACGACAATGGCGCGCTCCATGATTTTGTGCATTCCCAGAATGCCGCTTTGCGGCGGATTCAGGATGGGCGTGCTCAAGAGCGAGCCATAAACGCCGCCGTTGGAAATCGTAAACGTTCCGCCCTGCAGATCTTCGATTTTGATTTTGCCTTCGCGCGCCTTTTTCGCGAATTCCGCGATCTCTTTTTCGAGTTCGGAAAACGATTTCCTGTCCACATCGCGCACGACCGGCACGACCAACCCACGTTCCGTCCCAACCGCGACGCCGATATCGTAAAAATTGTTCTGCACAAAATCGTCGCCCTCGATTCGGGCGTTGAGCGAAGGGACAGCCTTGAGTCCTTCGACCGCGGCTTTGATGAAGAACGACATGAACCCGAGCTTGAACCCGTGTTTCTTCGTGAAGGCTTCCTGCGCGTGAGCCCGCACTGATTGCAGCTCACTCATGTCGACCTCGTTGAAGGTCGTAAGGATGGCGGCAGTGTGCTGGGCCATGACAAGTTGTTGCGCAATCTTGCGCCGCAACGGCGACATTTTCCGCCGCGTCACGCGCGCATCCTCCGACGCCGGAGCTAACGATTCGCGCTCGTCGGCCTTCTCGGCCCGCGTGCTTGGAGCAGGCGCGCCCGCCGCTTCGTCGGTCCCGCGATTTTTCGACGCGTCCATCGCGTCGCCCTTAGTGATACGGCCGTCTTTGCCGGTGCCTTTGATCTTCGCCGGATCGAGGCCTTCCTCGGCGACGATGCGTCGCACCGATGGTGAAAGCGCCACCGGCGCCGCGGAATCCTCATTTTGACCACGATTGGGATCCGGCTTGGCCTTTTCCGTCGTGGCCGTCGCTGCGGATGCGGGCTCGGACTTGGCCGGCGCCGAACCCGTGGGCGAATCTTCAATCTCGGCCACGACCTCCCCGATCTTGACCTCGGCTCCTTCCGCCACCCTGGTGCGAAGGGTCCCGGCTTTCTCGGCTACGATCTCGGTCGAAACCTTGTCGGTCTCGAGCGTGAAAAGCGGATCGCCGGCGTTCACTTTCTCCCCGTCCTTTCTGTGCCAGACGGAAACGACGCCGCTGGAAATCGACTCACCGACGGCCGGAATTTTCACCTCGATGCTCATGCGCGGACTACAGTATGCGCAAAGGCTCGGGCACGTCGAACGGCAAACAACTGCATCGCGAGAAACGCATTTCTACAAGGTGAAGGCCTCGCGCACGAGCTGCGCCTGCTCGCGCTTA
>JBBSEO010000262.1:0-3366 GCA_038239645.1 Chthoniobacterales bacterium
ACCACCCAGCCGAGCAGACCAAGAATAACGACCAGCACCCACAGTTTCATCGCGCGTCGCGAAAACGATAACCAAATCCGCGCACCGTCTCGATCAAATCCCCTCGCTTCCCCAATTTCTCGCGCAGCCGGCGCACATGCGTATCGACCGTCCGCGTATCAATCAGGCTCTCATAACCCCAGACCTCGTTGAGCAAACGATCGCGCGCCTGCACCCGCCCGCGGCGTTCCATCAGCGTGCGCAGTAATTTGTATTCGAGCGCGGTCAGCACCAACTGCCGGCTGCCGATCCGCACCTCGTGACGCTCCGCATCGATGACGATGTCTCCGACCGTGATCGTCTTCTCCGAAGCCTGTTCGGCGCCGCGACGCAGGATCGCGCTAATCCGCAACGCGACCTCGCGCGGACTGAACGGCTTCGTTACGTAATCATCCGCGCCAAACTCCAGCCCAACGATTCGATCGACCTCTTCTGCACGCGCCGTCAGCATGATAATCGGAACGGCACGGGTCGTTGCGTCAGCGCGCAACTGCCGGCAGACTTCGAGCCCGGAAAGTTTGGGCAACATTAAATCGAGCACGATTGCGGCGGGCCTTTCTTCCCGCGCCCGGCGCAGGCCCGACTCACCATCGGGCGCGGTGATGACATGAAAATTCCCCGCTTTCGTCAGTTGCCGGGAAAGCATTTCCACCACGTCCTGTTCGTCCTCGATGATGAGGATCCGGGATGGCAATGGAGATCGTTTCTCTTTCACAGCGGGACACGCCCGCGCGGCGCAGCGCTAAGAGGCTGACCGGACGCGGGCGAGAAAGGAGTCTAGTTGATCGACCCCGAAGTCCGCCAGTACTTCGTCACCCCATTGCAAAGTCGGCGTTTTCGTTTGCCCGGAAATCTCGCGCAATTTTTCAAAAGCAGCTTTGTCAGTGATCACTTCTTTCTCGACGTATTTTACCTTCCGGCGGTCCAGCTCCTTCTCGGCGGCGGCGCAGTAAGGGCAACCTTCTTTTACGTACAATATTAGCTCGGCCATATAACTGAATCGGGCGGGAAGCCGCGCCGGCCGCGCGCTCGAGACTGGGAAAATTTTGACCCGCGCTTACATTGCCCGCCGAATGCCTTCGCTCTCCAAACCGTTGCCGCCCGATCAGTGGACCCCATCGGAACTGCGGACGCTGCGGCGGCTAAAAAACCCGGCCGGCATCCAGCGCTTCCTCGACGACATGCCCTATCACCTCGCGGGCACGGCCTGGTCGCCGCGCCGGGTCCTGCGCGAACGAACCGCGCATTGCCTGGAAGGCGCGATCTTTGCCGCGGCTGCGCTGCGAGTTCTAGGCTTCCCGCCGCTGTTGTGGGATCTCGAAGCCGAACAGGATACCGATCACGTTCTCGCCGTTTTCCAGGTCGACGGTTGCTGGGGTGCACTGGCGAAATCAAACTTCACCGGGTGTCGTTATCGGGAGCCGGTCTATCGCACCCTGCGCGAGCTGGCGATGAGTTACTTCAACATCTATTTCAATCTGAGAGGCGAACGAACCTTGCGTCGCTTTTCGCAGCCCGTCGACCTCTCGCGCTTCGATGCGCGGGGCTGGATGACGGTCGAGCGCAGCATCTGGTTTGTGCCGGAATATCTTTGCGACATTCCGCACCAGGGCCTTTTGACCACGAAACAGGCGCGTCAATTGCAACGCGTCGACGCCCGCACCCGCGCGGCCGAGATGCTTGGTCACCGCAAAAAATGAAGCTGCATCTTTTCGTTTTGTTTTTCTGCCTCGCGGCCACCGCGCAAGCCAACTGGCCTTTCCCGACCGCGCCCGGAACGCAATGGCGCTACACTTTAAATCGCGACGGCAAACCGTCCGCGACGCTCTCCCTCACCGTCGTCTCTGCGGGCACTGATGCCTTGGCGATCGACCCCACGCTCGATGGTGTTCATCAGCCGCCAGTCGAAGTGAAAGTGGCTGATCTGTTGCCCCGGGCGGGAAATTTCGCGGGAAAGATCGGCGGTCTTGATGCCGCGGTGGATCAGGTCGACGCCGGCGAGGAAGAAGTTGAAGTCACGGCTGGGAAATTTCGCGCGCAGCATTTTCACGGCGAACGATTTCGCGGCCGCCGCACCGTGACCGATCGTTGGTTCGTGCCCGACGTCGGCTGGGTCAAGGAAACGGCGACGCAACGTTCGCCGACCGGACAGCTCCTCGCCCGGGCGTCCCTTGAGCTCCTGGCCGTGCCGAAACCGATCGGGACCGCGCCCGAATCGGTCGCGCCTGAGGTAGAAGCTTCCGTTTCCACCAGTAGCGCCGGCGATCCGCTCTCGGTCATCCCAGACGACGCTTTGCAAATCGTCACTCGCTGGCGCGTGCAACACGTCGCGCCGAAGACTCAGCTCCGGGCGATCTGGATTGCCGAAGCCACGGGCGAAGTCGCTCCCGGCAATTTCAAGGTGGATGAAGCGGCTTCCGAAATTCCCGGAAAGGATGGCGTCGGCGCGCTCACGCTTTCGCGCCCGCCCGACGGCTGGGCGACCGGCCACTATCGCGTCGAACTTTACCTTAATGACAAGCTGGCCAAGTCCATTCCGCTCACGATCGCCGCGTCGCCGAGGACGACCAGCAACTAGCCAGCATTTCTTTGAATCCAAAACCGCCTTCTTCCGCATCTTACCCAACAAAAGCCATGAAAAAGCTCTTCCCCTTTCTGCCTCTCTCCCTGTTGCTCGTCAGTTGCGACGTCGGTGGCGTCCGCGGCAACGGTCACATCACGACCGAACAGCGCCCGATCGGGAATTTCGTCAATTTGCAGACTGGCGGAGCGTTCGAAGTGGAATGGCGTCCGGGATCGCCTTCGCTCAGTATCACCACCGACAAGAATCTTCTCTCGCACATCACGTCCCAGGTCGACCACAACGACGTCCTTCGCCTTCACTCGGATGATTCGCTTCGTCCGCACCACGGCATCAAGGTTGTCGTCACCAGTAGCGCCCTCGAAGCCGCGCGCTTGAACGGCGCTTCCCGGCTCGAAGCGCATGACTTGAGCGGCGCCAAGTTTTACGTCGAGACCAACGGCGCCACGAAAATTATTCCCGACGGCAAGGTCACCGACCTCATCGCGATCATGAGCGGCGCGAGTCGTTTCGACGGCGAAAATTTGCACGCCACCAATGGAAACCTCGAGATCAACGGCGCGGGCAAAGCGCTCGTCGACGTCACGGATTCGCTCAAGGTTAGCATCGCCGGCGCGGGCAAGGTCGAATACGTGAACCCGCCGCGCTCGCTGGAGAAGAGCATCGCCGGTGCGGGCAAGATTGGCCCGCGCGATTAGCGCTCTCTCCCGTCTCGCGCGCCAGATAACCGGACTCTCGGGATGCTA
>JBBSEO010000263.1:0-3361 GCA_038239645.1 Chthoniobacterales bacterium
CAGCGAATTGATGGATCAGGTCGATCGCATTCGTGTCCGCACCGGCCGGATCGAAGCGGAACGTCCGCAGATCCTCAGCCCCGACCATTTCGCGAGCCTCATGCTCGAAGGCTTCGGCGAGAAAGCGCAGCAATATGCGGAAAGGCTGCGCGAACGCGCGCGACAGACTTCGGTCCTGCGCTACGGTTTCCAGTTTCGCAAGTCCGCCGTGAGCGAAACCACTGTCAACGCCTCGCTCCAGAGCGTGATCGAGCGAACCAAACGACAGGTCGGCGAATCGACTGATCCACGCGGCGCGATCATCCAGGGCGTGGACGATGCCTGGGAAGTCTGCCTGCTGAAGTTCACCGTCGAAATCATCGAACGTTCCGCCGGCCAGAACCTGGGCGATTTTCGCCGCCGCGGGCTTCTGTAATTCCATCGAAGTTGGCGCGACAATCGCTCCGCTGAGCCCATGGCGAAACTCTGGAAAGTTCACAAGTTTGGCGGAACCAGCGTGGCGAACGCGAAGTGCTATGGCGCCGTCATCGAAATCTTGCGCGGGGAAAAGTTTCAGCGTCGCGCGGTCGTGGTCTCAGCCATGAGCAAGGTCACGGACGCGCTCATCCATCTGGTCGAGCTCGCGGGGAAACGCGACGAGTCTTACGTTTTTCTGGCAGAGGAGTTGATCGCCAAACATCAGCACGCCATTCGCGAGCTAATGGCGCCGGAGCGAGCGAGGGCGCTGGCGGAGATCCTTCAGCGCGATCTGAACGATTTGAAGGAAATCCTGCGCGGGGTCTGGCACGGGCGCGGCTCGTCGGAGCGCACGGCAGAATTGGTTTCCGGTTACGGCGAGATTTGGTCAGCCCAAATTCTGGCCGCCGCCCTAGAGAATGCCGGCCTCGAAGCGACATGGCTGGATGCGCGGGACGTTCTCGTGGTGGAGCCGGATGAGACGAGCGCACAGGTCGATTGGGTACGGTCCGGTGAAAAACTGGATCAGTGGGTAAAGAAGGATGAGGCGGCGACGGTGGTCGTAACCGGCTTTGTCGCCTCCACCCGGGAGGGAATTCCGACGACGCTGAAGCGCAATGGAAGCGATTACTCCGCTTCCATATTTGGCAGGCTGCTCGACGCGAGCGAAATCGTGATCTGGACTGACGTTGACGGTGTCCTCTCGGCCGATCCGCGCCTGGTTCCCGATGCGGTGGTCCTGCGCGAGATGTCCTATAACGAAGCGACCGAGCTCGCTTTCTTCGGCGCGAAGGTCGTCCATCCCAACACGATGGCGCCAGCGATAAGTGCAAAGATTCCCATCCGTATTCGCAACACGTTCAAACCGGAACTGGCCGGCACAACCATCCACGCCGCGAACGAGGCCAACGACGCGATCAAAGGTTTTTCGGTGATCGACGACGTCGCGCTGATCAACGTCGAGGGCACTGGCATGATGGGTGTCCCGGGCGTGGCCCAGCGTCTCTTCGGCGCCTTACGCGAAGTCGATATTTCCGTCGTCATGATCTCCCAGGCGTCATCGGAGCATTCGATTTGTTTCGCCGTGAAAGGCGCGGACGCGACGGAGGCGAAGGCGACCGTCGAGAAGGCGTTCTTCCGCGAGCTGCATCACGGACAGATCGAGCGAGTCGATGTCACCGAACATTGCAGCATCCTGGCTGCGGTCGGCGATGGCATGGTCGAAAAAATCGGCGTCAGCGGTAAATTTTTCGGGGCGATGGGACGGGCTGGGATCAACATTCGCGCGATCGCCCAGGGTTCGTCAGAAAGAAATATTTCTGTCGTGATCGACCAGCAGCAGGCGCATCGCGCGCTGCGGGCGGTGCACTCCGGATTTTATCTGTCGAATCAAACGATTTCGCTCGGGTTGATTGGCGCGGGTCTCATCGGGGGAACATTTCTCAGGCAATTAGCACAGGTGCGCGAGCAGCTTCGGCGCGATTTCAACGTCGACCTGCGCGTCCGTGGAATTGCCACCTCGAAGCGAGCTCTCTACGCCGATCGCCAGATCGATCTCGAGGGTTGGGACGAAAGGCTCTCCCGCAGCGAAGCGACGTTCGATCTCGAACAATTTCTCGCGCACGTGCAGGTCGATCATTTGCCCCACACGGCCATCCTCGATTGCACTACGAGCGAGGAAATTGCACGGCATTATCCGGAGTGGTTACAACGCGGCATCCACGTCATCACGCCGAATAAAAAAGCGAACAGCGGACCGCTGGCCCACTATCGAGAATTGAAGGCGACCGCCGCGTCGTCCGAGCGACATTACCTCTACGAAACGACCGTGGGTGCGGGGTTGCCGATCATTAACACCCTGCGCGAACTCATTCGCACCGGTGATCATGTTCTCGCGCTGGAGGGCGTTCTCTCCGGAACACTTTCCTACATTTTCAACGCCTTCGACGGCACCCGTCCTTTTTCCGAGATCGTGCGCGACGCCAAGGAACGCGGCTACACCGAGCCAGATCCGCGGGACGATCTTTCCGGTCGCGACGTCGCGCGCAAACTTGTCATCCTGGCCCGCGAAATGGGATTGCCGCTCGAGCTCGATCAAATCACGGTCGAAAACCTGGTGCCGGAGAATCTGCGCGATGTTTCGCTCGCTCAATTCATGCAGCGCCTGACCGAACTGGACGGCCTCTTTTCGGCCAGAATTTCGAGCGCAGGAAAACTCCGTTACCTCGGTCGAATCGATCGGACGGAAAAAGAGACGAAAGTCAGCGTCGGATTGAAGCAAGTCGCGAGCACTTCACCCTTCGCCCGCCTCAGCGGCAGCGATAATCTCGTTAGCTACCGCACGACGCGCTACGACAAAAACCCTCTCATCGTGCAGGGTCCGGGCGCGGGCCCGGACGTGACCGCAGCGGGAGTTCTTAGCGACGTTCTCCGACTTTCCTCGTATCTCGGCGCGCACCTTTAGCGGCATCACCCGCCTTCAGCGATATCGGCGCATCAACTTAAAAAACCGGATGGTGTCGTGCACCGGATGAATGCTGCTCACTTCATCGGAGTAAACGGTTGTGATCGGCACGGCGCCGATGCGATGACCAGCGCGACTGGCGATAATTAACATCTCAGTCTCGTAATCGAAACGGTTGGCGCCGCCGAGTAATGCCGGCACGAGGTCGCGGTGCAACATGCGAAATCCGCATTGCGTGTCGGGAATCGACTGTCCACAGGCGCGGCTAATCTTGCCACTCATGTAGCGATTCACTAATTTTCGCACCAGTGGCATTTTCGAGATGTCGCTCATGCGCGTGCCCACAAAAACTTTGGTCGCCGGCTGAGATGCGCTGGCCTCGACAAAGCGTTCAATTTCTTCGGGCAAATGCTGCCCATCAGCATCGAGCACAATGATGTA
>JBBSEO010000264.1:0-3355 GCA_038239645.1 Chthoniobacterales bacterium
GCTAATTTCGCCGGTCTGGTGACGGAGCAAATCGAGCTCCTGGGTGCGCGCCGTCTCAGCAGTGTCGAGCGTCGCGCGCTCCTCTTCCAGCGCCCGCAGCTCGCGAAAAAGCCGGGCAAAAACGGTGCGCGCCTCGCCCGCACCGGCAAACGCGTCGAGCAATTCCAACTGCCGCTCGGTCGAGAGGAGGGACTGATGATCGTGCGGTCCGTGCAAATCCACCAGCGCGTCGCCGAGCCCCTTCAGAATCGCCAGCGTTGTCGGCGAACCGTTGATGAACTGGCGGTTCGCGCCGGAAACGGACAGCGCCCGTTTCACGATCAGATCATCGTTCGAGGTTTCGATTCCGGCTTCGTCGAGTTGCGGATGCAGGAGTCCAACATCGTTGCCGGCAAAAATCGCCTCCACCGTGCAAGTCTCCGTGCCGGTGCGGATGAGCGAGCGGTCCGCCCGATCGCCCAGAAGCAGTTGGAGCGCGCCGATGATGATCGATTTCCCGGCGCCGGTTTCGCCGGTGATGGCGGTGAAGCCGGGCGCCACTTCCCACGCCAGGTCATCGACCAGCGCGAGGTTTTTGATCCGCAAGAGCGAGAGAAGCATTGGTTGAGAGTTGAAAGTGAAGCGATGAGAGTGCGCCGACGCGCCAGTTTTGAACTCTCAACAAGCAACTCTCAACTCTCAACTTCGGCTTACCTTTCTCGGCACGGGCACCTCGCAGGGCGTGCCGATGATCGGTTGCGACTGCGCCGTCTGCCGTTCGACCGATCCGCGCGATAACCGGCTGCGTTCGTCCATCTATCTTGAAACGCCGGAAGCTTCTTTCGTCGTCGACACCGGCACCGACTTTCGCACCCAGGCCCTGCGCGAGAATATCCGGCGCGTCGACGCCGTCCTCTTCACCCATTCGCACACCGACCACATCATGGGCTTCGACGACCTGCGCCGCTTTTCCTGGGAGCGCGGGAACATGCCCGTTTACGCCTCGGCCGAGACGATGCGCGATCTCATGCGCGTCTATGAATTCGCTTTCGATGGCAAGAATCAATGGCCCGGTTATCTCAAACCGGAGCCGCACGTTTTCTGCGGCCAATTCTCGTTAGGCCAAACCGTCATCACGCCTTTGCCGGTGCCGCATGGCCGCGCGGAGGTGAACGGTTTCCTTTTCAGCCGGGAAGAAAAAAAATTGGTCGCCTATCTGAGCGATTGCAGCGCCGTGCCGGATGAGATTGCGCGGAAAATTTCCGGCGTGGACTGCCTCATCATTGACGCCCTGCGCGAAAAACCGCACCCGACCCATCTGAGCGTGGCGCAGGCGCTCGAAGTGGCTGCGCGAGTGCAACCGCGCATGACCTACTTCACCCACATCGCGCACGAGTTGCCGCATACCTTTGAGGAAAAGCTGCCGCCCAATGCGCGCCTGGCTTACGATGGGCTGAAGCTTTCCTTCTCATGAGGCGCGGAGCCTTTCGCGTCCTCTGCGCGCTGCTCCTTTGCTTTGAATCGGCCAACGCGCAGACGTCGCTGCCGCAGCAGACGATCGTCGTTTTCAATCGCGCCCTGCCGGAATCGATCGCGCTGGCAAAATTCTACGCGCAGAAGCGCGGGATCGCCGCCGATCATCTCGTCGGTCTCGATTGCTCCCGGAATGAGGAAATTTCCCGCGCCGAGTACGACCAGACGATCGCGGAACCTTTGCGCGCACAATTCCGAGAGAGCGCCTGGTGGCAAATGGTCGACGCCTCCGTTGCCCACCCGCGCGTCAGCGCTTCCTCCATTCATTTCGTCGCGCTGATCAAGGGCATGCCGCTCAAGATCCGCGGTGTCGAACAACCGTATCCCGGCGATAAACCGGGGCAGGGTCCGATTGCCTCGCGCACTGATGCGTCAGTCGATTCCGAGCTCGCCGCGCTCTCGCTTTTCGCGCCGGAAATTTCGGGCGCGATCAATAATCCTTATTTCCAGGCGTCGATGGCGATCTCGGAGTTCCAGGATGCGCCGGTGCTGGTTGTTTGTCGGCTGGATGCGCCGGATGAGAAGACGGTCCGCCGCATGATTACGGATGCGATTGAAACGGAAAAGACCGGGCTTTGGGGGCGCGCTTTTGTCGACGGTGCGCATAACACGACTGGCGCGCTCGTTTTGGGCGACATTTGGATGTCGACCATGGTCGATCAACTGCGCAATGCCGGCGTGCCCGTCGTCTTCGACGATCATCCGGGAATTTTCCCCGACGCCTATCCGGTGAGCGACTGCGCACTCTATTATGGATGGTATGCAGGCACGATCGGTGGCGCATTCGCGCAGCCGAAGTTCAAATTTCTCCCCGGCGCGATCGCGGCCCACATTCATTCCTATAGCGCGGAGACGCTGCGCGATCCCGGCAAGGGCTGGTCCGGCGCGCTCCTCCTGCACGGGGCCGCCGCGACCATCGGTAACGTTTACGAGCCCTATCTTCAGCTAACGACTAACCTCGATCTCTTGAACGAGCGGCTCTTGAAAGGCTTCACTTTTGGCGAAAGTGTTTATATGGCCACGCGCGGTCTTTCCTGGATGAACATCGCGGTCGGCGACCCGCTCTACCGCCCGTTCGGGAATCTTTCGCCACTCGATCCAAAGAAAACTTCGCCCTGGCGCGCCTATCGCGACTTCGCTAAAAAGAATCGCGGCGCGGCTGATTATCGAAAACAGGCCGTGCAGTTTGCCCTTCGCACCAAAAATGCGCTCATGCTCGAGGATGTCGGCTTGATGGAGCTGCGCGGCGGCAACTTCGACAACGCCATCGCCGCCCTGCAGAATGCGCGCGCCCGCTACTCCGCGCCGGACGATGTCATGCGGTGTGTGCTGGAGGAATGCGACGCCTGGCGGACTTCCGGAAAACCGGAGCGCGCGGTTGCCCTGGCGCGAGATGTCTTGCGAGTGTTGCCGGACGCGCCCGGCGCCGCGCTTCTGCGCGAAATCGCGAAATAATCAGCGCGTGATCCCGCGCTCGCTCGTCCGGATGAATTCGATCAGCTGATCGATCTCGGGCCTGGGCGCGATTTTCTCGCCCATCGCTTCCAGGGCCTGTTTCGTGTTCAACTTCGAACGATAAATCAGGCGAAACGCTTCCTTGATCGCCTTCACCGTTTCCGCCGCGAAATGATTTCGCTCCATCCCGATGAGATTGATCCCGCGAATCTCCGCCGGGTTGCCATCGGCAATCATGAACGGCGGCACATCCTGCACAATTTTTGAGCAGCCGCCGGTGATGGCAAAACGCCCGACGCGGCAGAATTGATGCACTGCCGTGAGGCCACCCATGATCGCGTGATCGCCGATCGTGACGTGCCCGGCGAGCGTGCCGTTGTTCGAGAAA
>JBBSEO010000265.1:0-3345 GCA_038239645.1 Chthoniobacterales bacterium
GTAGACATAGGACCGAACGGGTTTGATCGCGATATCCACTCCCGGCAGCCCGACGTCGTGCTCGGAAAATTTCGCCATCGTCCCGAAATCGATGTCCTTGATGTAAGTGTAGGGAACTTCGGTGTTGGTCCGATAATGTTTCTGCAACTGGCTGGCGTTGTAGTCGCGCGCGATTTGCAAATCATCCAGGCGCGGCACGACCCCGTTGTTTACGATCTTGACCACGTCGGGCTCCTTCAGATTCTTCGGCATCCCGCTAATCATGCCGCGATAACTGGCCTGCGGAGTCTGCCCGTAACGCTCGCGATATCCCTTCACCATTTCCGGGAGATAGAAGTCCACTTCGTAGCTCGCCCGGTTCTGGACGAGTGAAAGGCCATTGCGATCGCGAACCTCACCGCGCACTGACGGAATGCGCACCGTCGCCTCGGAGCTACCGCGAATCCGCGCCGTCCATTCCGCGCCGTGTGCCACCTGCACCCACCAGAGTTTGGCGATCAATCCGCCAAGCCCGAGGAGCATCGTCAGCGCGAGAAATTGAATCCGCAATGTCGGACTGAAGCCGCGACGATTGATCATAAGCGACCTTCGCCTTCCGGTGAGTAGTCAAACCTTGTCGCGCTCGCCAGCCAGTGCAGCGTCCAAAAAACCAGCGGCGCCATCAGCATGGCCAGCAAGCCCGGGCCGCCGATCTGCCACCAGGTTTCACGCGTGAAAAAAATCGAGCCGCGCCGGAAACAGATCATGAGATATTGCGCGAGGAGAATGGCCGAGGTGCAAAATCCACTCACGATGCAGTGCACTTCCCATCGCCCGCGAATGAACAGGGGTCGCAACCCGTGCATAATGCTTGCCAGAACCACGTAAAGCAGCATCGCCGAACCAATTGAGATTTCAACATGCGGCCCGATCACCTGCGCCGTCAGGATATCGAGCAAAAATCCCGCCCACGCCGCCAGCAAAATCATCAAGGGCAAAGGCAGCGCCATCGCGCCGTAGAAAACCAGCACCGGCACAAAATAGATGTGCGCGTTGAACATCCACTCCAGCGGCGGCACAAAATACTCGACCACCTGAGCCACCAGAACGAGAGCGCAAAGAAGAGCGAAAAAGATCATTTGCGGCCGGTTACGACAAACACGTCCTCCAGCTTCGCCAGGTCAACCGCGGGCGTTAGTTGCGCCTGACCGTCGAGTTCGCGCACGCGAAAACTTTTCACCGTGCCGATGAACAGGCCTGCGGGAAAAACGCCGCCCACGCCCGAGGTGTAGGCCTTTTGTCCCGGCTGCAGATTCGCCTGCTTTGATAAAAAATTCAGGTCGATCAACGGCGTCAATGTTCCCGCCACGCGTTGCCCAGTGCCGATCCCCTGCTCCCGCGTTCCCTCGACCGACGCCGCGACGCGGCAGTTTTCGTCGGAGACGAGCAGAACAATCGTGATATTCGCTCCCACCGTTGTCGTTTTTCCGACTAGTCCTTCGTCCGTCACCACCGGCATGTCGCTCTCGATCCCATCGTCTTTGCCACGGTTGATCGTCACGGTCCGCCACCAGGTCGAGGCGTCGCGCGTCACGACTTCGGCCGGAATCAATTTGAAAACGGAGCGTTGCCGATAATCCAATGCGTTGCGCAATCGGTTCACTTCATGCTCGACGTCTCGCAGCGCCTGGTTCGTCGCTTTGAGCGAACGGTTCTCGACCCGCAGGGTGTTGTTTTCCGCTTCGAGTTGGTCGAGCGATTTTAAACCCGTCCGGACCGAAGTAATCTGCTTTTCCAAACCCGAACCTGTTTTCAGGAACGGCGCGAGTAATTGCAGCACGGCTGCCTGAAGATTGCGCGTCTTCTGCGCATCGAGGCTGAAGAAGAAGGCCAGCGCGGCGACAAAGACAAGGAGCGCGACGATGCTGCTGCGCTTCATCGGATCAGCGCGCTTCCCGAGGCGGACGTTACTCCGCGAAAATTATCGGTACTGGCGATCGGTTGAAGCCACCTGCCGCAAAAATTTAAGTTCATTCAGGCACTTGCCGGTTCCTTCCGCCACCGCACTCAACGGATCCTCCGCGACATGGACAGGCAAACCGGTTTCCTCGCTCAAAAGTTTATCGAAGCCGCGCAACAATGCGCCGCCGCCCGCCAGCACCAGCCCACGGTCGACTAAATCCGCTGACAACTCCGGCGGACAACGCTCCAAGGTGATCCGGACCGAATCGACAATGGTCGAGATCGGTTCGAGCAACGCTTCGCGCACTTCCTGCGAAGTGATCTGCAATGTCTTCGGCAGACCGGCGACGAGATCGCGTCCCTTCACTTCCACGCTGGTTTCCTTGTCGCTGGGATAGGCGGAGCCGATCTTGATTTTGATTTCTTCCGCGGTGCGTTCGCCCACCATCAAATTGTAGGCGCGCTTCATATATTGCACGATCGCCTCGTCCAGCTCATCGCCCGCGACGCGGACACTGCGGCTGAAAACAATTCCGGAAAGCGAAATCAAAGCCACCTCGGTCGTGCCGCCGCCGATGTCGATGATCATGTTGCCCGCCGGATCCTGCACCGGCAGACCAACGCCGATCGCCGCCGCCATCGGCTCTTCGATCAGATAAACTTCCCGCGCACCCGCGTGCGTGGCCGATTCGCGCACCGCGCGCTTTTCCACTTCGGTAATTCCTGACGGAACGGCGATGACCACGCGCGGCTTCGCCTTCATCCGGCGCCCGTGCACCTTGGTAATGAAATGCCGCAGCATTGCTTCGGTCACTTCGAAATCGGCGATGACGCCATCCTTTAGCGGCCGCACCGCCACGATGTTCGCCGGCGTGCGCCCAAGCATGCGCTTGGCCTCATCGCCCACGGCCAGCACTTTATTTGTTCCCGCCTGCACCGCGACGACCGACGGCTCGCGCAAAACGATGCCCTGGTCCTTCACGTAAACCAGCGTGTTAGCCGTGCCGAGATCAATCCCGATGTCACTCGAGAGCCAGCCGAAAAGTCCTTCGAACATGAGAAATAGTTATGAGATTAAACGGGACAGAACACGCCACCTGAGACAAATGCCGCAAATGGCAGGATGCTTATTTCCAGCAAACACCCTCCCGCCCGAAATCGCGTAGAATGTTGGAACGGAGCCACCTCGCGTCAAGGGAAACATCGCCATCCTGAATTTCGGTAAAGCAGGTTCTGTTCGCAGCCCGCGACTTATTTTGTTTCCGGGTGATAGTCGCCCGCTCCGTCCTTGTGCGCCGCGGGCCAATTCGCCAAGGTCTCCGCGATGGCCCACCAAGTCCTGATCGCGCCCTCCATTCTCGCCGCCGATTTCTCCCAGCTCGCGCACGAGATTACGAGGGTCGA
>JBBSEO010000266.1:0-3343 GCA_038239645.1 Chthoniobacterales bacterium
CGCCACGCGTCCGCCACACGCAGCGCCTCCAGATTGGGCGCGACATCGTGCACGCGGATGACGTCTGCGCCGTGCGCGCGCAACAACGAAGTGAACGCCACCGTCGCTGGCAGGCGGTCGCCATTTTCGTTCCCGGAAATTTTCGCGAGGAATGATTTGCGCGAGACGCCCACGACCAGCGGACAATCTTCAACGCGAAGCCGCGGCAGATTTTGCAGAAGAGAAAGGTTCTGCGCCGGCGTCTTCCCGAAGCCGATTCCCGGATCAAACGCCAACCTCATGGGAGCAATGCCCGACGTTAGGGCGCGTTCGTATTGTTGTCGAAAAAAATCGCCCACTTCCGCAACAACGTCGTGGTATTTCGGCGCGCGCTGCATCGTACGGGGATTTCCCTGCATGTGCATGATGATCCACGCGCAATCGCGCTCGGCCACGAGCGACCACATCTCCGCGTCGCCACCGCCGGTGACGTCGTTGACAATTTTCGCGCCGGCCGCCAGGGCCGCGCGCGCGACTCCGGCCTTCGAAGTGTCGATCGATAAGCGAAGTGATGAAGCCAGATTTTTGATCACCGGCAGAACGCGCGCGATTTCTTCCTCGGCGCCAACTTCCATCGCGCCCGGCCGCGTGGATTCGCCTCCGATATCAATGATTTCTGCTCCGGCCTCAGCCAGCTCCCGTGCGCGTTTTTCAGCGGCGCCGTGGTCAAAAAAAATTCCGCCGTCAAAAAAAGAATCGGGCGTGACGTTAACGATGCCCATGATCCAGCCGCGTTCAGAAAAATCGTGCGTCGCATCGCCGATTTTCCATTTCACACGCTGCATCAGATTTCAGACTAACATCGGCGCACAGTTATTCGACGCGAAGATGGTGCTGGTGCGGCGTTGTTAGCTCGCGAACGTAAGCCTCATGCCAAAACGCACCCCGGCAAAAACTTTATCCGACGAAATTCTGCAGCTGCTGCGCGCGCCGAAATATCGTCCGCTCGACAAGATTGAACTCGCTGACGCACTCGGCTACGACGCGAGCCGCCGGCGTGAAGTGCGCCTGGCCCTGCAGGAAATGGAACGTGACGGCGAGGTCGCCCGCATTCGAAAAAGCCGTTACGTCCTGCCCGATACCGCCGATCTCGTCTCCGGGGTTCTCTCGGTTAACGAAGCAGGTTTCGCGTTCCTGACCAACGAGAAGCCCGGCCAGGGCGATCTCTTTCTCTCCGCGCCAAACACGGGGACGGCCTGGCATGGGGATCGTGTGCTCGCGCGAATCATCCGCGGGGAAGACGCCGCGCGCGGCCGGCGCGGGCGGGCGGAAGGACGCGTCATCCGCATTCTCGAATCCGCGCGCGAAACGATCGTCGGGACGCTGCAGCAAACGCGAAACTTTTTCTACGTTGTCCCGGACGATCCGCGGCTCGTTCACAACGTGTATCTCTCAGCTCCGCTTGCCGCCCGCATCGGCGACAAGGTGGTGGTGCAACTGGAGCCGTGGGAATCGCGGCACGTTAACCCTGAAGGAAAAATCATCGAGGTGCTCGGTGCGCGCGACGCTCCCGGCGTCGACGTCCTGTCGATTATCCGCAAATACCATCTGCCGCTGGAATTTCCGCCGGCGGTCTTGGCGGAAGCGGAAGCGATTCCCACCACCGTTCCGGCCTCAGCGGCGCGGGGCCGGGAAGATCTGCGCCAGCAATTCATTCTGACGATCGATCCCGACGATGCGCGCGATTTCGATGACGCCATTCAGGTCGACGAGCTGCCGAACGGTCGTTGGAAACTGGGGGTGCACATCGCGGACGTCGCCGCCTATGTGAAACCGAACGGCGCGCTCGACCGCGAAGCGCGCCAGCGCGGCAACAGCGTCTATTTGCCGGACCGCGTCATTCCAATGTTGCCCGAACGCCTGAGCAACGGCGTCTGTAGCCTGAAACCAAAAGTCGATCGTCTAACTCACTCGGTTTTTCTGGAGTTCGATCGCGATGGCAAACCGCGCGCCGCGCGTTTCGCGCGCACGATTATCCGCAGCGCGCAACGACTGACCTACAAGGAAGCCTACGCCCTTCTGCAAAAACCGGCCGAAGACGAACTCGGAAAACGTCTTCACACCGCGTGGAAACTCGCGGCGCTCCTGCGGAAAAATCGTTTCGCCGACGGATCTCTCGATCTCGACATGCCGGAGGTGAAGGTCGTTTGTGATAAAAATGGAAAGCCCATTCGTTTCGAGCGAAGCGAGAACGACGAATCGCATCAACTGATTGAGGAATTCATGCTCGCGGCGAACGAAGCGGTCGCGCGCGATTTGAAGAACCGGGGAATTCCGACCGTCTACCGCGTCCACGAAGTTCCCGACGCTGATCGTCTCGCGGAATATCGCGAATTCATCCTATCGCACGGCCTGCGCGTCGGCGATCTCACGCAGCGCCGCGAAGTTCAACGTCTCTTGAAAACGATTCGTGGCAGCGCCGAGGAACACGCCTTGAAAATCGGATTGCTGAAGAGTCTGAAACGCGCGCGCTACGCAAACGTTCCGCTCGGCCATTACGGTCTGGCCAAGACGAACTACACTCACTTCACGAGTCCGATTCGACGTTACGCGGATCTTCTGGTTCACCGCGCGCTGGTCGAACCAGCCGGTGGCCGGAATGCAGCTGCGAGCACACAACTCGCCTCCCTCGCCGAACACATTTCCGTCACCGAACGGCAGGCCGCGGAGGCGGAGATGGAAGCGGTGAAAGTGAAGAAGCTGGAGTTCTTCGAGGCGCAGCTGGCCGCGCGCGACCCGCAGGTTTTCGACGCCATGATCATCGACATCCGCAATTACGGATTGCTGATCGAGCTGCCCGAGCTGCTTCTCACCGGCCTCATTCACATCTCCACTCTGACGGACGATTTCTACGTCTTCTCGCCCGCACAACGCCAGTTCGTTGGAAGACAAACTCGACGTCGGTTCGCCGTCGGCCAAACTCTTCGTGTCCACGTCGCGCGGGTGGATCGCTTCAAGCGCCAGATCGATTTTGCGATCAGCGACTTACGACCGGCATCATCCTCGAAGCGAGGCGGGCAAAAACGGAAGTGATTCTTACGCCTTCGCGAGGGAAACGTGGCTAAATTTTGTGCTTCCCCGGGTCGAGGCAACCTCCTAGAATCCGCCCGGGTTAAAAAATGGACAACATCATCGAAGCGAAGGAAGTGCAGATTGAGCGGAAGCATTTCTACGTCGAATTTCGCGAGAATGATCGCGGCAAGTTTCTTCGCATTACGGAAGAGGCACACGGCCGCCGCAATACCATCATCGTCCCGAGTACCGGCTTGAGTGAATTTACCGCGGCGATCGAAGATGTTCTGGC
>JBBSEO010000267.1:0-3332 GCA_038239645.1 Chthoniobacterales bacterium
ATCTTCGCGTCGATAAGTATCGACCGGGACCGGTCCGACTTCTTCCGCGGTCGGGATATTCGAACCGGTGACAATGACCCGTTCGACTTCGGCAGTCTGGCCAGCGTTGTCCGACGATCGGTCAGGGGAAGGAGCGACGTCCTGGGCGGATGCGGCCAGGCTCCAGAAAGCACTGATTCCAGCTGCCAAGCCCAATGACAGCAAATCCCCCCGCGATTTTGGGGCATTATTGTTCGTCTGAAGTCTCCGTCTGTTAGAATTGGGGACAGTTTGAGCGGCCGATAGGCGGAGGACAAGAGAAATGAAATGGAGGCAATACCGATGCCGGCGGTCATCTCATCCCAAGGCCAATGCGACCGTTATCGGGCGATGCAGACGTTCTTGGCTTCGGTGAAGAAGTGGAGCGCTTCGTTGCCGCCTTCACGGCCGAGGCCGCTTTGCTTGGTGCCGCCGAAGGGCACACGCAGATCGCGCACGAGCCAGCAATTGATCCAAACCGTGCCGGCGTGGATCTGTTCGGCGACGCGGTGAGCGCGGCTGAGGTTTTGCGTCCAAAGGCTCGACGAGAGGCCGTAGTCGACGTCGTTGGCGTAGGCGACAACTTCTTCTTCGTGGTCGAACGGGGTGATGGTCACGACCGGGCCGAAAATTTCCTCGCGGTTGACACGGCAACCGACGGGCAGATCGGTGATCACGGTCGGCGGGAAGAAGTAGCCCTCGTGGCAACGATCGTTCGGCGCGACGGGAGATTTTCCGCCGGTGCGAATTTCGCCGCCCTCTTTTTGCGCGAGCTCAACGTAGGATTTCACTTTATCGAGCTGCATCCTGCTGACGATGGCGCCCTGGTCGGTCGCGTCCTCGAGCGGGTCGCCTTGCTTCAACTGCGCGACCTTGGCGACGAAACGCTCAACAAAATCATCGTAGATCGGGCGCTCGACAAAGACGCGCGAACCGCAGAGGCAGATCTGGCCCTGATTAGCGAAGGAGGAACGCACGCTGCCGGCGATGGCGGCGTCGAGATCGGCGTCGGCGAAAATGATGTTGGGATTTTTGCCGCCGAGTTCGAGCGAAAGTTTTTTGAAGAGCGACGCGCCGGCTTCCGCGACTTTGCGTCCGGTAAGAGTGCCGCCAGTGAAGGAAATGGTGCCGATTTTCGGATGAGCAGTGATGGGTGCGCCGACGTTCGGGCCAGTGCCGTGGACAATATTGAGCACGCCGGGCGGAAGTCCCGCTTCACGGCAAATCTCGCAGAGCAGAAACGCGGTCATGGGCGTGAGCTCGCTTGGTTTCGCGATCGCGACGTTGCCGCAGGCGAGGGCAGGCGCGATTTTCCAACTCAACAAATAGAGCGGCAAATTCCAGGGCGAGATCAGCCCCACGATCCCGCGCGGCTGGCGCAGGGTGTAGTTGAAGGCCACGCCATCCATGACGTGCGCTTCATTTTCCGTGTGCAGGATCGCGGTGGCGAAGAACCGAAAATTGCTCGAGGACCGCGGAAGATCGAGCGAACGCGCGAGCGAGATCGGTTTGCCGGTATCAATCGATTCCGCGCGCGCGAATTTCTCGAGATCGCGGTCGATCAGGTCGGCGATCTTCGACAATACAAGAGAACGTTTCTCCGCGGGTGTGCGCGACCATTCCGGAAACGCTTTCTCCGCCGCGGCGACGGCATTCTCGACCTCGGTCGCGTCGCTATCGGGAACAAGCGAGTACGCTTTCCCCGTCGCGGGCTCGATGTTGTCGAGGTATTTCCCGCGCGAGGGCGCGACGAACTCGCCGCCGATAAAATTCTGGATCCGGAAGAGTTCTGCCCGCGCGGACTGCATTCCGATTTTATCGCACCGCCGCGGAAGGAGGCAACTTCAAGTCCGCTCCTCCGACCACGTGACGGCGTGCGCGCGGACGGGGGAAGTAAAACCTTTCAACATGACTTCACCGAGTTCCTGAAACGGAATCGTTTTTCCGAGGCACAGCTCCGCCACCACGTTCGAAACCAAAATCTGGGACGGCTTGGCATGCGCGCAGAGGCGCGCCGCGAGTTGGACGGTCGACCCGAAGAGGTCATCGTTGTGCCCGACAGGTTCGCCGGCGGCCAGGCCAATGCGAACGGTCACTGATTGCGAAGGGGTCGAGCGTTTCCCCAGTTCGCGCTGAATCTGGCTGGCGCATTTCACCGCGCCGGCCGCGGAAACGAACGAGGCCATGATGCCATCGCCGGTATGTTTCACTTCGCGGCCACCTTGCTCTTTCAGCGCGGAACGAACCGTCTCGTCGTGCGCCTGTAGTAAAACCATGGCGGCTTCGTCGCCGATCGTTTGGGTAATGGTGGTTGAATCGACGATGTCGGTGAAAAGGATCGTGCGAATAGCGGAGTCCTGGACCTGCGCGCCCGGCATTACCACCGCGCCAAGTGCGTTAGCTTCGCCACCCCCGAGAAAGCCGTCCGCCAGCTCCGGTTGCACCTCGATGATTTTGTCCGCGACGTGACCATGAGCCTCGCGGTGAACTCGCATCGCTGTTTCGGCGTCGGGAGCATCGACGAGGCAAAAGGCTTTCCCGCACTGTTCGTTGAACCAGTAGCGCCGGTACTCGACCCCATATTTCGCCTGCACGGCGACGTCGGCGTGATGGGCCTTTGACACGTCCTCGGAGCTCAATCCGGTGAGATCGTGGATGTCCATGAACAGCGGCATAATTTGGTCCGATCGTTAGAACGAAATTCTACTTTGTCTGCGACCGATGAGCAATTTTGATCTCGGGAGGGTGGCGCAGAGTTTGATAAACGACGCAGTAGCGCTCGGTTAACCGCAGCAACGTTGCGCGCTGTTCCTCGGTCGCGTCCGAGTCCAGTTCGAAGCACAGGCGAATGCGTTCGAAACCCACCGGCGTTTCTTTCGAGACTCCGAGTGTTCCGCGAAAATCCAGATCGCCTTCCGCCAAAATGCGCGCGTCGCGGAGTGGAATTTCCAGCGCCGTCGCGACCGCACCCAATGTCACGCCGGCACAGGCGACCAGCGCTTGCAAAAGCATATCGCCGGAGCACGCGCTCAGGCCGCTTCCACCCGTGGCGGGATGCAGGCTCGCTTCCACCAGCGCCTTTCCGGTTTCGACGCGACAACTCACGCCTTCGCCGAGACGCCCCTCTGCGCGCAGAGTGACGACCGCGGTCGCCGGCTCCTGCCGATAACGTTCCTTCATCGGCGCCTGGAGGCTTTTCAATTCCTGCGAGGTCATCCGGCGGGCCTGATGTTTTGATTCACGCGGAAAAGATTCGCAGGATCGTATTTTTTCTTGATCTGAGCGAGACGCGGATAGTTGTCTCCGTAGGTCGA
>JBBSEO010000268.1:0-3311 GCA_038239645.1 Chthoniobacterales bacterium
ACCAGCGCCTGTTCCAGCGGCAGGAAAATGACGCCGCGCGAGTTCAGTTGCTCGGAGCGAACGTCGCGCTCGATCATCTGATCGTTCGCGAAAATCATCCGCGCGGCGACTTCCTCCAGACCCCGCGAATATTTGATCACGTTCCGGTGATCGTCGTCCGAAAGCGGCGCGCTGATTTTGAACTCGGAAAGGTCGAGCGCGTTGACGTTGGAAAAGCGCCACGCCTGGTCCTTCCGGCTCGGCGAGGAGAGCGATTCGAATTCGAGCCAGGCGGCGCGCTGCTGTTCGACAAACCAGTCGGGCAAATCGCTGCGCTCCGGGAACGACGAAAGCAAAGGCGTCGCTTCGCTCGGGAGATTCCTCACGCGCTCAAGAACAGCGGAACCGTTGTTCATGCCAAGAAGAAATGCCGGTCTAACCGACCGAACCTTCCATCTCGAGCTCGATCAGGCGCTTGAGTTCGACGGAATATTCCATCGGGAATTGGCGGACGAGGTCGTTCACGAAACCGTTTACGCTCAAACTCATCGCCTGCCCTTCGCTCAGGCCGCGCTGCTGCATGTAAAAAATCTGCTCGGCTGAGACCTGCGAGACGCTGGCTTCGTGCTGCACCGAATTACCGGTGCCGCGGACGGTGATTGCGGGATAGGTGTCGGTGCGCGCGTTGGCGCTGATCAAAAGTGCGTCGCATTCGGTGTTGTTCCTGCAATTCTTGAGATGTTTCGGCACGTGAACAAGGCCGCGATAAGTGGCCCGACCGGTTCCGATGCTGATCGATTTCGAGATGATGTTGCTCGTCGTTTCATCAGCGGCGTGAATCATCTTCGCGCCCGTGTCCTGGTGCTGCCCGTTGTTCGCGAGCGCGATGGAAAGAACTTCGCCGCGCGCCTTGCGGCCCTTTAGGACAACGCCGGGATATTTCATTGTCAGGCGCGAGCCGATGTTGCAGTCGATCCATTTGATCTCCGCTTCCTCGTGCGCCAGTCCACGCTTGGTCACGAGATTGAACACGTTCGGCGACCAGTTCTGCACCGTGATGTATTGGATCTTCGCGCCTTTCATCGCCACCAATTCGACGACCGCAGAGTGCAGGGTCGCGGTATTGAATTTCGGCGCGGTGCAACCTTCCATGTAGGTCAGCTCGGCGCCTTCATCGACGATGATCAGCGTGCGTTCGAACTGGCCGAAATTCTCGGAGTTGATCCGGAAATAGGCTTGGAGCGGATGCTTCACCTTTACGCCCGGCGGGACGTAAATGAACGAGCCGCCGCTGAAAACGGCGGAATTGAGGGCGCTGAATTTGTTATCGCCGGTTGGAATGACCTTGCCGAACCATTTCCGGAAAATTTCCGGATGCGTTTTCAATCCTTCGGTTGAGCCGACAAAAATAACGCCCTGCTCGCCGACGGCCTTCTTGATGTTGGAATAAACGGCTTCGCTGTCGAATTGCGCTTCGACGCCGGCGAGGAATTTGCGTTCCTGTTCCGGAATCCCCAGCCGCTCAAAAGTGCGTTTTACATCTTCGGGCACATCCTCCCACGAACGCGTCGGCTTCTGTCCCTGCGAGAGGTAATAGCGAATTTTGTCAAAATCGATCGCGTTCAGGTCCTCGCTCGCCCAATGCGTCGGCATCGGTTTGCTCTGGAAAGTTTTGAGCGCTTTCAGCCGGAAATCGCGGACCCAGTTTTCTTCGCCTTTCACGTCGACGATGTAATTGACGACGCCTTCGTTCAGGCCCACGCCCGCATCGAAATCATATTTAACGTCGTAGGAAAAATCGCCGATGCTGCGATCGAAATCGACCGCGGATGTTTCGGTAGTCGTAGCCATAATTAAATCAAGGCGAGCACCGGTTCCGCGGCGTGATCGCGGATCCAGTCGTAGCCTTTTTCCTCCAGTTCGAGCGCGAGTTCCTTGCCGCCACTGCGCACAATTCGGCCCTGCACCATGACGTGCACGAAATCGGGCACGATGTAATTCAACAAGCGTTGATAATGCGTGATCAGCAGCACGCCCAGATTCGGCCCGCGGAGCGAATTCACTCCTTTCGACACCACTTTCAGCGCGTCGATGTCGAGGCCGCTGTCGGTTTCATCGAGCACCGCGTAACGCGGTTCCAGCATCGCCATCTGCAGAATCTCGCAGCGTTTCTTTTCGCCGCCGGAAAAGCCCTCGTTGACCGAGCGCGAAGTGAAGGTCCGTGGCATTTCGAGCAGGTCCATCTTCTGGTAAAGCTGCGCGTAATAATCGGTCGCCTCGAGTTCTTCGCCATTCGGCATGCGAGCTTGCACCGCCGCGCGAAGGAAATTGGCGATGGTGACCCCGGGAATTTCGCTCGGATATTGAAACGCGAGGAACAAACCCTTGCGCGCCCGTTCGTCCGCTTCCAGCTCCAGGACATTCTCGCCATCCATCAAAACTTCACCACTGGTCACGACGTAATCCGGGTGCCCGGCAATCACCTTGGCGAGCGTGCTTTTGCCCGAGCCGTTCGGGCCCATGATGGCATGGATTTCCCCCGGACGAATCGTCAGCGAAAGACCGCGCACGATTTCGTTTTCACCGATGGAGATATGAAGATCTTTGATCTCGAGCTGCTGCATAAAGAGGGACCGATAAGATAACGTGAATGGCGGTAATTGCCAGTGGCCGCCTTCCCGCCCAAAATGCTCTCCGCCCATGGCCCGTCCGCCGAACCTCGTCGTCTTTCTGCCCGACCAAATGCGGGCCGACGTGCTCGCCTGCCATGGTGCGTCGGAGCGGTTCGCTCCGAACCTCGCGCGCTTCGCCGAAACGGCCGCGGTTTTTGAGCGTGCCTATGTAACCCAGCCGGTTTGCACGCCATCACGCTCCTCGATTATGACGGGGACATGGCCACACCAGAACGGCTGCGTCCGGAACAGCGTGCCGCTGCCCTCGCATTTGAAGTGTCTGCCGCAGCTCGTCCACGGCTATGCCAGCGCCTATTTCGGGAAGTGGCACCTCGGCGACGAGAATCTAGCCCAGCGTGGATTCCGTTCGTGGGTCTCGACGGAAGGCCACAGCGATTATTGCAAGTATCTCAAGGAAAAAGGGATTCCCCCGGACAAGGAGAACGGCACCTACTCACGGACAGCCACCAGCAAACTGCCCGTCGAGCTTTCCAAGCCCAGGTTCCTCGAAGAACACGCGCGACGCTTCATCGCGGAAAATCGCGCTCGCCCCTTTATCCTTTTCGTCGCCTTCGTCGAACCTCACTCACCCTACAACGGACCGTGGAACCAATATCATCCTTTGTCCGGGATCGAGCTGGAGAAGGCGGCCATCGCGCC
>JBBSEO010000269.1:0-3268 GCA_038239645.1 Chthoniobacterales bacterium
AGTGAGCACTGATTCTATTCTCCCCCCGGCAGAAATGTTTACCTGGGCTAGGGCGCAACGCGAGGCGAGACGTTCTGCATCAGCTCGAGTTCGTGCCAGCGCGCGTAGAGGTGCGCGACTTTGTCGCGGGCTGTTTTCAATCGAGTTTCCAAATTGAAAATCTCCGGACGCGGTTTCGCATAAAAATCCGGCGCGGCAAAGGTGGCTTCCAATTCCGACACTTCGTTTTCCGCGGCGAGAATGTTCGCCTCCATCGCTTCCCATTCGCGCTCTTCTTTGTATTTAAGTTTTCTGGTGGCAGGCGGGAGCGCCCGCCCTACAGTCGTTTTCTTTTGCGCGGTGGCGACTCCGGTGGGCGCGGTGTTGGCATCGTTCGGCGAGGCCGGCATGACTCGTTTTTCCAGGTAGTAATCGTAGTTCCCCACGCGATAGACCACGCGGCCGTCGCCTTCGAAAGCGAGAATCGAGGTGCAAACGCGATTCAGGAAATAGCGATCGTGACTGACCACGATGACGCAGCCGCCGAAGGCGACGAGCGCTTCCTCGAGCAGGCGCAATGTTCCGAGATCGAGATCGTTGGTCGGTTCGTCGAGCATCAGGACGTTGCCGCCGCGCTTCAGGATTTTCGCGAGCAGGACGCGGCTGCGTTCGCCGCCGCTGAGCTGCGAAATCTTGGTGTTGATGCGGTCCTCGCTGAAAAGAAATCGCCGCAGATAAGCGCGCAAGGTGATGCTTTGCTCGCCGAGGGTGACGTTTTCTCCGCCGCTCCCGACTTCTTCCCAAACCGTTTTCTCATCATCGAGGAGGAGTCGATTTTGATCGACGTAATTGATCTGAGTCCGCGCGCCGATCTCCACCGCACCGCTGGCGACGGGCAGTTCCTGGAGAATGACTCTGAGGAGCGAGGATTTGCCGAGGCCGTTGCGGCCGACGACACCAAGGCGTTCGCCGGCGACGAGATTGAGATTCACGTGCTGAAAGAGGGTGCGGCCGCCTAGCTCCACGCTGGCGTCGCGCAATTCGATAATGCGATTCGCGAGCTTCGGTGGCGTGGGGATAATCAACTCGACGTCGAGCTCCGCTTCCGGCGCTTCCTGCGCGGCCAGCTCGAAATAACGTTCCACGCGGTCGACCGATTTCGTCCGGCGCGCACGGGGCGCGCGGCGCACCCATTGCAGTTCGCGTTGCAAAAACTTCTGCCGTTTATGTTCCTGCATTTCCTCGACGGCTTTTCGTTGCACGCGCGCGAGCAGGTAATCGGTGTAGTTACCGTGGTAGCTGGTGAACTGGCCGCGCGACAGCTCGACGATCCGCGTCGCCACCCGATCGAGAAAATAGCGATCGTGCGTGACGAACAAACAGGTGCCCGCATAACGCGCGAGAAAATCCTCGAGCCATTCGATCGAGCCGGTATCGAGATGGTTCGTCGGTTCGTCGAGAATCAGAAAATCGGGGCGCGCCAGCAGCGCCCGGCAAAGCGCGACGCGGCGTTTTTCCCCGCCGGAAAGCGTGCCCACGATGCGATCGGATTCCGGCGCGTGCAGATTCGTGATGAGCGACTTGATCCGATGTTCCAAATTCCAACCGTCGGCCTCGCTGATTTGTTCGAGGAGCGTGGCGCTGAGCGGGCTGTCGCCCGGCACGCGTTCGTATTCGGCGATGAGATCGAGAATCCGCTGCGCGCCGCTGAGAATGTTCGCATGGATGGTGGCCGCATCGTCGAGCCCGGAAACTTGCGGCATATATCCGGTGACGAGATCGCGCCGGCGCGTGAATTCACCTTCATCGGCCTGCGCGACGCCGGCAGCGATCTGGAGGAAGGTCGATTTGCCCGAGCCGTTGCGACCGACGAGCCCAATCTGTTCGCCCTCGGTGAAGGCGATCGTCGCGCCGTCGAGGACAATCTGGGTGCCGTATTTGACGGAAAGGTTGTTCGCGCTCGCGATGACTGCGCTGGAGGTCTCTGCCATGGGAAGGCCGCACCCTCAAACGCGCAACGCCGAACGTCCAATCGAAGCGCGCGATCGGTGGGGATTAGATCAGCGCTTCTTCCTGCAACTCAGCCCGTTTTTCCCGACGAACGCTCGAGGAAAAGCAGGCGCTACAGGTAGACTCGAATGCTTAAGGCATTCGGCCCTGGCCGTGACATCGATTGGGGTTAACGGCAGCCTCGCCACTAACGGGACTCGTGATGGCACAAAATCCACCCCGTAATGGGAATGCTAGAAGTGACTGGCACAATACCGCCCGCTAAGGCCGTCCCGTAAATGAAACGGGCACGGCCATTCCCGACGCCCCTTAGTCGCATGCCTGCTCAGAAAAGTGCAAATAGTGAGGACCGGCCCTATTCCCCTGCCTTGCCGTACCTCAGAAATTGTCGCCTTGCGGCCTAACGACATTGCGGTAAACTTCCGCCCGAAGCACCGAAAGCGCGTATGCGTCGTAGGTGCTGACTTTTTTTAGGTCGACGGATAGAATTTTACTCCGAATTCGTTGTCTCCAGCAGCCTTCGTATTCAAAACGGGCTTCAGCATCTCCATCCAAGCGTTTATGCGCTCAGCGTTGACTTCGGTGGGTAATCTCCCGGGCAGCGTCCCCACGTTCTGCGTCACTACCGCGTAAAGTGACACGATACAGGCGACGAGATCTGCCAACTGGATGAAGTAGGATTCGCTCGAGTCCTTCGGTAGCGGGTCTTCGATCAACTTCTGAATCTCTTGCCGGCGAGCGGTCGGGCCGAACTTGGAGGGGATGAAATTAATCTTCTGCACCCGGCGCGTGGTCTTGCGCATCTTGCCGACGCGGCCCCAGTCCGTGATGATTTCGAAACGATTGTGCGGCTCGGGTGCCAAATCGTTCTCGATCCGCTGCACCGAAAAGGTGAGAGCGTTGTCGAGAATATCGACGCTGGGCTTTTGAAAGCGCGGCTTCACGATCACCAGATTGATGACTTTGAGATTCAGCTGGGCGCAAAGCTGGCAATACAAATCGACAATATGTGCGCGATCCGCGTCCGGTATATTCCAGTTGTGATACGGGTTCTTGTTGAGGATGAACTCGCGGGTGTGCAGTTCCTCGTGAAATGGAAAGGTAAAGTCGCTCGCGAGCTGTCGTTTGAAGGCCTTTACGCGTTCGTAGTTTTCCTTCCAAACTAAGTGGTGCTGATAAACCGCGGTAAGAACGAAAAGCGGCGAAGAAGTCTGGGGAAAACCGTCGTCTCCCGATTCATCGTAGTAGGCGAGGAACATTCAGGCCCTTAGTGATGCTC
>JBBSEO010000270.1:0-3264 GCA_038239645.1 Chthoniobacterales bacterium
AGGATCGGTCCGGAGATGGCGCAAAACTTCCGCGCCGTTCATTCCCGGCATGTCGTAATCGAGCAGCAGCGCGCTCGGCGGCGCGGCCCGTATTTTCGCGAGCGCGTCGTCGCCGCTTTCGGCTTCCTCACAGGCATAACCCGCGAGCGAAAGGGTACGGATGAGCAGGCGCCGGCTGGCCGCGTCGTCATCCACTACCAATAATTTTTCCGTGCTCGACATCTTTATATTGCAATCGCGCATCACCCATACTGGGCTTGTATCGATTTATCGATTGTCAGCGCTCCGACCTTGAATTACAAAAGATCGGGTCACGTCTTTAGAATCTATGAAACTTTTTCCATGGGTGTCGCTTAGTCTAGGGTTCGCGTTGGTTTCCTGCGCTGACGACGAGCCACCGGTTCGAACTCGCCAGGTCGGTCGTTATCCTGGCACGCAAACGACGACGGTCGAAACGCAGACCCAGCAGCAAACTTTTAATCCGAACGTGCCCCCGTCGCCCCCGCCGCCGGTCGAGGAGGCGACGACGAGTGAAGTCGCAGCTGCTCCGGCGCCGAAGACAACGAAGGGCGATCTTCCCTACGGCATTCCGGTTCCGAACAAGCCCGGCTTTGTCACGAGCCCGTTCGCGCCAAACCAGGGATACGTGGACGTGCGCGGCTTTCCGCCGGGCACGGAAGTGAAGGATCCCTACACGCAAAAAATCTTCCTCGTTCCCTGAGGACCCGACGCTTGTCGTCTGCTGGACAACGGCATCGCATGAGAGATGCTGGCTGTTCTTGCTAGGATAATCCCATGGAACTTCGCGTCAGGCGCGCCCCTCGTATCGACACCGAACTGACGGTGCCGGGCGACAAAAGTATTTCCCATCGCGCCGCGATCATCGCCGCACTTTCGAACGGTGTTTGCCGGCTGGACGGCTTCCTTCCGGCGGACGATTGCATGCACACGCTGGAAGCGCTGCGCCAGCTGGGAATTCGGATCGACGAGCCGGAGCCGAATACGATTGTCGTGCACGGGAAAAGGCGCGTGCTCGCGCCGCCGAAGGACGAGATCGATTGCGGGAATTCCGGCACCACGATGCGGCTGCTCGCGGGCTTGCTCGCGGGCCAGACCTTCGAAAGTCGTCTGGTCGGCGATGATTCGCTTTCCAAACGCCCAATGGATCGGGTGATCGAGCCGTTGCAAATGATGGGCGCGAATATCGTCGCCGAAGGTCCGAACAACACGCCACCCTTGCGCATCCGCGGCGGTTCGCTGCGCGGAATCGATTATCGCGCGCCGATTGCGAGTGCCCAGGTTAAGAGCGCGATTCTCCTCGCAGGACTTTTCGCCAAAGGCAAGACGACCGTGGCCGAAACCGCCATTACGCGAAACCACACCGAGTTGATGCTCCGCTATTTTTTCGTCCGGACGACCCGTGACGAAGCCGGGCACATTGGCATTTTTGGCGACCAGGTTCCGGAGTCGCGCGATTTCGATATTCCCGGGGATCTTTCCTCGGCGGCCTATTGGCTCATCGCTGCCGCTGGTCAACCGGGCGGTCATTTGCTCGTGCGTCATCTGGGTCTGAATCCGACGCGCACGCCTTTGCTCGGGGTGCTGGTGCGGATGGGCGCGCAGGTCAGGGAAGCGATCGAAGATGTCGATCAGGTCGAGCCGCGTGGGATCGTTGAAATCAACGGCGCGCCGCTCCGCGGCACCGTCATTCAAGGCAAGGAAGTCCCGCAATTGATTGATGAGTTGCCGATTCTCGCAGTCGCGGGCGCGATCGCCCACGGCACGACGGTGATTCGGCACGCGCAGGAATTGCGGGCTAAGGAAACAGATCGGATCGCGGCCATCGCGCACAATCTGCGCGCGATGGGTGCGCAGGTGATTGAACTGAACGATGGCCTCGAGATTTACGGACCGGCGCCGCTGCGAGGGGCACGGCTGGCCAGCTTTGGCGATCATCGCATCGCAATGGCGTTTGCCGTGGCTGGTCTTTTTGCCGATGGCGAGACCATCGTGCAGGACGCGGAATGCATCGCGACTTCCTATCCCGGTTTTGGGGAAACGCTCGAAGAGCTAACGAATCCTAAGCGGACGCAGGGGAGCACGCCGGTCATCGGCTCGCTCGCGCGAAACGCCGAGTAGCGGGCTTGCTTTCGCGAAACTTCGCCGCTCAAATGCGCGCGAATGTTTCATGTCATCGCGATCGACGGCCCGGCCGCCTCGGGCAAAAGCACCGTGGCGCGCGCTGTCGCCGCACGACTTCATTTTGCCTACATCAACTCCGGGGCACTCTATCGCGCGGTCACCTGGCAGGCGCTGCAACGCTCGATTCCGCTGCACGATGACGAGGCGCTCGTCGCCGCGGCGAAGGAAACGCCGGCTTTCGCCGAGGATGCGATGGAGCTCCGCGAAGCCGCGGTGAATGCGGCCGTCTCGCGCCTGAGCAGCGTGCCGCGCGTGCGTGAACTCCTGACCGCACGGATGCGCGCGCGCGCGGCGAAGGAAGATGTCGTGGTGGAAGGACGTGACATCGGTTCGGTCGTTTTCCCTTCGACAAAATTTAAGTTTTATCTCGACGCCTCGCCCGCGTTGCGCGCGCAGCGCCGCGCCGCGCAGGGCGAGCAGGATGAAATCTCGACGCGGGATCACGCCGATTCCTCCCGCCGCGCCGCGCCCCTCGTTATCGCCCCCGATGCGAGCGTCATCGATACCACGAATCTTTCGCGGGAAGAAGTCGTCGCGGAGATTTTGCGACAGCTCGACGCCAAGGGACTTGCCCACGATCGAAGATGAAAGGCTGGTATCGCTTTGGTTACGAACTCTCGAGATTTCTCGGGCGAGTTTGCTTCCACTACCGCGTCGTTCATCCCGAGCGGATGATCCAAACGGGTCCGGTCATCCTGGCGATGAATCACCAAAGTTACCTGGATCCGCCGCTAGCCGGCATCGCCTGTCACCGCGACATTTATTTTCTCGCGCGCAAGACGCTGCTCAACATCCCGGTCTTCGGGAAAATTCTGCCCAAATTAAATGTCATTCCCGTTGACCAGGAAGGGAACGATCGCAGCGCATTGAAAGCGATGATCCGCATTTTGCGCGCCGGTCAGGGCACCCTCGTTTTTCCAGAAGGAGGTCGGACACTCGACGGCGAGCTTCAGCCAGCCCAGCCGGGCCTTGGTTTCATCGTCGCAAAAACGCTCGCACCGGTGGTGCCGCTGCGAATTTTCGGGGCCTACGAGGCCCTGCCGCGAGGAAGCGCACGCCTGC
>JBBSEO010000271.1:0-3251 GCA_038239645.1 Chthoniobacterales bacterium
CGCCACCTGTTTCATTGACGAACAGATGAAGCTCGCGAGACATTCCCATTTCGGCTGGCGGATCAAACGCAGGCCGTGGCAGAAATTTGTCGCCGCAGTCATCGTCGGGTCGCGCGGAAACGAAGCGCAGATCTCCTCCAGCGGATGATCAAGGGAGAAATAATGCTCGATCGTCTGGCGGTGCGGCCCGGAAAATCGCAGCGTCCCGCCCGTCTGCCGAACAATAGCGGGTTGCTGGCCGATCGTTCCGATGAAGCTGTCCGGCCCATGCTTTTCCCAATGGAAAACCTGGCCGCAGTTCAGCGTTTTCTCCAAATCGAAGTCTGGCGCATCAATCCTGCTCCATTTCATTCCGGCCGCAGATTAACACGAAAAACCCAGTGTCTTCCGTCTTCATCCGTGGCTAAATAAGCCGCCTTATGGACGCACATCTTGTCATCGATGCCGTAGTCCTCGTCGCCTACTTCGTGGGAATCGTTGCCCTCGGTCTCTGGGCCGGTCGCCGAAATCGTAACCTCGAAGATTTTTCGCTCGGCTCGCGCTCGATCCCGTGGTGGGCCGTGCTTGCGTCCATTATCGCTGCCGAAACCAGCGCGGCGACTTTCCTCGGCACTCCCGCCGAAGGATTCAAAACCCGCGGCTACTTTTACGGACAACTGGCGATCGGAACCGTGCTGGCGCGGGTCATCATCGCGGCGACGTTCATCAAGCCTTACTACCAATACCGCGTTCAAAGCGTTTACGAATTTCTCACCGTCCGTTTCGGCCCGAAAACGAAGAACATGGCCAGCGGAATTTTCCTTTTTACCCGCGTCCTCGGCATCGGCGTCCGCCTTTATCTCGGCGGCGCAATCATGGTCGTGATCTGGCGTTACCTTTCCCCCACCACGCCAGTGACGCTCAGCACCTACGTCTGGGGAATCATCTTCGTCACTGTGATTACCACGATCTACACCGCAGTCGGCGGCATTAAAGCGGTCGTCTGGACCGATCTCATCCAGGCGGTGCTGATGATCAGCTCCGTTTTCTTCGCGATCTATCTCCTCGTTCGTCACATCCCCGGTGGACTCGAAACGGTGAAGACAAATCTCGGCGGTTGGGGAAACGTGAAACTTTTCCAAACTGGCTGGAACCCGCAGTTGCCTTTCGGCGCGGCCTTGAAAGCGATGTTCGAAGAGCCCTATACGATTTTCGCAGCATTCGTCGGCTCCACCCTGCTCACGATGGCAACCCACGGCACTGACCAGGACATGGTTCAACGGATGCTGACGGCGCCAAATTATCGCAAGTCGCAGCTCTCCCTCGTGCTCAGCGGGCTGGCGGATCTGCCGATTGCTGCGGCCTTTCTCACCGTCGGCATTTTGCTCTCCGTTTACTATGCGGTGGTGCCGGGCCAAACCCTGCCCGCGGCTGATAACGAAATTTTCGGACAATACATCGTCCACGAAATGCCGGTGGTGTTTCGCGGGCTCATTATCGCCGGCGTTTTTGCGACGATGATGGGCTCGACCTCCGCGGCCTTGAACGCGCTTGCCACGAGTTTTACCAAGGATTTTTATCTCCCCTATTTTAATCGCGGCGCGACCGACCGGCAGGCGATTCGCGCCGCTCGAATCGCTACCGCTATTTTCGGTGTCCTTATGATCCTTGTCGCAACCATGGCCGCGAACGCCGTCCTGAAGGACGCCAAGCTCACTATCATTCCGATCGCGATTGGCATTCTCGGTTATACCTACGGCGCGCTTGTCGCTGTTTTTCTACTAGGCATGACTACCCGCGGCCGCGGGCGAGACGGGACGAATTTGATCGCCATGATCATCGGCATCAGCGCCGTTTTGATGCTATGCAAAGTTTCAATTCCCGCCTTCAGTTGCGGCGCGCTCTTGCACGGTCACCTGGCTGCCGCGGAGTGGAACTTCGGCTGGTTCATGCCGGAATGGTGGCCGAAAATCTCGTGGCCCTGGTTTGTTTTTGTCGGAAGCACCGTGACCTTCGCGATCGCCGTCCTTTTTCGCACGCCGCCAAACCAAATCGCGGCCGCCGAAGCGCACGTGCGGCAATCTTAGTCGATGCAGCGCCGCCATTCATCGGCGAGCCCACGTCGCTCTACCTCCCTCTCGATTAAGCCCCGGTCAGCCTCGGTCACCGCCAGCATCCCGCGGATATCACGCAGGTGCTTTTCGCTGCCACCCTCGCGGAAAAACTCCAGCTTGTGAACGATCACGTACTCCGGCGGCGCCAGCCAGAGTTTCCCCGCGGCCGTCTCCACCGCGCGCCGGTTGCGCAACGCCCAAACGTGCAACGGATCAGCGGTGCCCGGATAAATGTCTGCCTTATACCCGCTTTCGAGATGGATAAGATTAAAATGACCCTGCTCTTTACGCGCTCGCTCGGTTTCGACAACGTCGCGTGGCGGACAATAAAATTCGTTTTCTGGGAAGTGTGTCGACAGTGCGGCCAGCGCTCGCACGTCAAAGAGAATGATCACATCAATATCCTGCGTGGTACGGATTTCGCCGTAGATAATCGACGCGATCGCACCGGTCGCCGCCCACGGCGCCCCGAGCGCATTCAGCCGCGGAACGAAAATCGTCGCTGGATCAAGAGTCGGCATCCGACACGAACCGGCGAAGCTCCGCAGAAACCCTTTCTTCGCTCCAGTCAGGATGCTGGCTTCGCAATGCTGCCGCCTTTAATTCACTCATCGAACGAATGAAGCCAAGGGCAAGCTCCGCCCGCCGTTCCAGCGACATCGCGCGCAGCAACCGCACCTGCTCCGGATGAAGGCCTCCTTCGACGAACATGAAAAAAATTACGCCCGCTTCGCCTCCTCCGCGAGCTTGATTCCTAAGTCACGCAGTTGCCTTGTGTCCACCTCGCTCGGCGACTGCGACATCAGATCCTGGCCGCGATTATTTTTCGGGAACGCCATCACTTCGCGAATGCTTTCCTCGCCGCAGACCAGCATGACCAGGCGATCGAGCCCGAAGGCAATGCCGCCGTGCGGCGGTGCGCCCGTGCGAAAAGCACGAAGAAGATGGCCGAACATTTCCTGCTGCTCGGCTGCGCCCACGCCATAGGCGGTGAACAAACGCGCCTGCAAATCTGGTTCGTGCACGCGAATGCTGCCGCCGCCCACTTCGACGCCGTTCAGGACAACGTCGTAGGCTTCCGCGCGAATCTCTCCGAACTTCCCCGCCGCCAGCAGTGGCAAGTCTTCCGTTTTCGGTCGCGTGAAAGGATGATGGACC
>JBBSEO010000272.1:0-3249 GCA_038239645.1 Chthoniobacterales bacterium
ACGGTTCTGGAAGTGAACACCATTCCGGGGATGACGGAGACCAGTCTCCTGCCGGAAGCCGCAGCGGCCACCGGGATTAGTTACGGCGATCTCTGCCGGCGAATCATCGAATTATCGCGGGAGGCGCGGCCATGAGCACTCGGGTGTCGAACACGCGGGCACGCGCGCGCAACCAGCGGGTCGCGAGCACGCGGCAGCGCAAGCAGCAGCATTTGCTCGACGTGAAGGTACGCTCGCGAAAAGCCACGCAGCACCGAAATCGCCGCGTTCTCGTTGCCCTTTCGAAGGTCGTCCTCCTGCTCGCTCTCGTGGTCGGATTGTTTCTGGGCGGGCGTTACGCCCTCCAACGCTGCTTTTTCGAGAATCCGGATTACAACCTCGCCACGGTCGACATTCGGACCGACGGCACGCTCCAACGTGAACAGGTCCTCAAGTCGGCCGATCTCCACGAGGGCGAAAATATTTTTCGGGTCAATCTTTCCCGCGTGCACGATCACCTGGAGAAGTTGCCCCAGGTCGACGAGGTGCAGGTGGTTCGGAAAATGCCGAGCGAAATCGACATCCGCATCGTCGAGCGCAAGCCGGTTGCGTGGATCACGAGCGAGAAGCAGATCATTGATCCGTTTCAATCCGAGGCCGCTTTTCTGACCGACGCGCGCGGGGCGCTGATGCGTGAGAAAAAATTACTGCCGGAATATCTCGGGCTGCCGCTGATTACGGGGTGCAACGGCGAGTCGCTCGCTCCGGGGAAAATCGTTGAATCGGTCGAAGCGAAGGCGGCGCTGGAATTATTGCGGCTGAGCAGCGGGAGCTTCATGCAGACGCGCTTTCAGGTGCGCGAGATCGATCTTTCGAAGGGCTATTGCCTGATCGTGACCGACAAGAATCACACCCGCGTCACCCTCGGGTTCGATCAGCTCGAGCAACAAATTCAGCGGCTGGAGCAGTTCCTCGTCTTTGCCGACGATGCGAAACGCGAGATCGAAACCGTGAACCTGCTGGTGGCGCGGAACATTCCGGTGACGTTCATGCGCCCGGCGAGCGAAGTGATCAACGACACGATTGATCCCGACGAACAACCGCGGGTGATGAAGGCGATTCCGGTCCACCCATGGCCGACACCGGCGAAAGCGAACGCCAGCGTCGGCGCGAAGAATTTGAAGCCGGCCGTTTCGCCGGTGGAAAAACATGCAACGGGCCCGCAGCCATTTTCAATGCCGAAGCGGGCGCAAAAAGGAAGGAACGAACAGTGATGGCGAATGACGACTTGATGGTCGGTCTGGAAATTGGAACGTCGAAAATTTGTGTCGTGGTCGGCGAAAGCCGGCCGGATGGAACGAACAGGATTCTCGGCGTGGGGCAGGCGCCGTCGCGCGGCGTGCGCAAAGGGGAGATCGTCGATTTCGAGACGGCGATGAAGTGTGTCATCGAAGCGGTGGCGGACGCGGAGCAGAAAAGCGACGTCATGATCAAAAGTGTCTACGTCGGCGTCGCGGGCGCGCACATTCAAAGCTTCAATAATCGCGGGTGCGTGACGCTGCCGGAAGATCGCGACGAAATCGACGAGCAGGACATTGAAGACGTGAAAGTGAGCGCGCGCGAAGTGAGCATCCCGGCGCAGAACGCTTTCCTGCATTCGATCATCCAGCATTACCACGTCGACGGCCAGGATGGCGTCCTCAATCCCATCGGCATGCTCGGTCAAAAACTGGAGGCGGATTATCACATCATCCATGGCGTGCGGACGCGGATTCAAAACACCATCCGCTGCGTGAAGGAACTGCCGCTCGAAGTGGAAGATGTGGTCTTCACCGCGCTCGCCTCCGCCCAGGTGGTCCTGACCCAGCAGCAGAAAAATCTGGGCGCGCTAGTAATTGATATCGGCGGCGGCACGACCGATTTCATTCTCTACGTCGATGGCGCGGTGAAACAGAGTGGCGCGCTCGGTGTCGGAGGCGATCACATCACGAACGATATTTCGATGGGCTTGCGCATACCGATGGCACGCGCGGAAAAGCTGAAGATCGAGGAAGGAAGCGCGACCCTCGGCAACTGTTTGCCCGGTGAAACGGTCGTGCTCAAGGACGATTCCGGGTTCGCGGGGAAAGAAGTCGAACGCGAGACGTTAAACACGATCATTCATCTGCGCTTGCGCGAAACCTTCGAGTTACTCAAACGCCAGATCGATGAGGAGTCGTTCATCAATTACATCGGCGAAGGAATCTTCATCACCGGCGGCTGCAGTCTGCTCGCGGGAATTGATCATCTCGCGGAGGACATTTTCGAAATCCCCGCGCGCGTCGCCCATGCGCAGACGATGTCGGGCCTGACCTCGGCCTTTCAGAATCCCCAATTCTCGACCGCGATTGGCCTGATCAAATACGCACAGGCCGTGCAGGCGGAACGACCGGTCCGTCGCGGTTTCAGTCGAATTTTCAGCCGGTTTATTCCAGGCCTGAGATAACCTGCAGCCTCTAACAAGAATTAAATCATGATTCAACTTAATCGTAACTACAGCCTGCCGGAACGCGAAGACGATATCATTCCGGTCAAGGTCATCGGGGTGGGTGGCGCCGGCGCGAACGCGCTCGATCGCGTCGTGCTCGACGGCACCGATAAGGGCGACTTGATCGCGGCCAATACCGACGTGCAGGCGCTGGCCAGTTCGGTCGCGGCGGCGAAGGTCCAGCTCGGCCGCAACATCACGCGCGGCCTCGGCACGGGTGGTGATCCCGAAATGGGATTCAATGCCGCCCACGAATCGGCCGATGAAATCCGCGCTGCCTTATCGGAAGCGCGGCTGATTTTTCTCTGCGCTGGTCTTGGCGGCGGGACCGGCTCGGGCGCTGCCCCGGTCATCGCGGAAATTGCACGCGAGATGGGCGCTCTCGTCATCGCCTTCGCAACATTACCCTTTACTTTTGAAGGCAAGCGTAGAATGGCCCAGGCTAACGAGTCGCTCGCCCGGCTGCATCAGGTCGCCGATGCGGTGGTTTGTTTCGAGAACGATCGCCTCGGAGATATCGTCGCGCCCAAAGCCGGGATTCACCAGGCCTTTGCGACCGCCGACATGACGATCAGTCAAAGTGTGCGCTCGATTGTGAACCTGATTCAGCGGCCCGGACTGATCCGGATTGGATTCGATGATCTCCTCGCGGCCCTGCGGGGCGGCGGCGGTCGTTGCCTCTTTGGTTTTGGCGAAAGCGATTCTGATAATCGAGCGCATGATGCGCTCACGGCCGCGCTGAA
>JBBSEO010000273.1:0-3234 GCA_038239645.1 Chthoniobacterales bacterium
GCCAGGCGGCACTGCCTGCGAGGGGCGCGAACGCGATCAGGACAATTTTCCCAAGGACAACGAAGGACGCGACCTTCGAGCCGGAAGCGATGAAGGCCGCGGACGACACAGGGGCACCTTGGTAGGTATCGGGCGCCCAGAGATGAAACGGGGCGGCGGCGATTTTGAACGCGAATCCGACCAGGGTCATGACGATGCCGACGAAGAGAAGAGGAGACGCGGGAGTGCTACCGATTTTCTGTGCGATCGCGGCGAGACCGGTCGTGCCTGTCACGCCATAGACGAAGCTCAAGCCGAAAAGGGTGAAGGCGCTGGCGGTGCTGCCGAAGAGGAAATATTTGAGCGCTGCTTCCGCGGAACGTCCGTCATTTCGGTCCCAACCAGTCAGAAGGTAGAGAGAGAGTCCGGTCAGTTCGAGGCCGATGAAAATCATGAGGAACTCTTCGCTCCCGACGAGTAACATCAGGCCGATAGTCCCGAGAAGGATGAGAGCGTGATATTCCGCGCGATAGCTCAGGTTCCGCGCCGTGCCGGCGAGCATCACGGTGAAGAGAGCGAGTAGAACGCAGATAAGCTTGAAGAGAATGTTGAGGGGCGAGAGCACGAGCATTCCCTGACCCAGCGTGCCCTGGGCGGGCAGGAGCAGGGTCAGCGCGCCCGCGGTCGCGAACAGGCCCAGCACGGCGACGAACCCCGCCCCGGCGCCATGCTGGTTGCGGCGGCCGAGGCCGACCCCGAGCACGGCAAGCACAGTAATCGTTAGGATCGCCTCGGGCAGTCCGAATTTAAGTAAATCGAGGTAAGACAAGGGAAGATTTGGAGTTGCTAGGGGAAGAGATGCATCGCCTGAATCGCGGGCGTGATTCGATCGAAAAGAAGTTTGGGATAGATGCCCGCCGTGAGAGTGGTGAACATGAGCAAGCTCGCCCCGAGCTTCTCCGGAAGGGTAATCGGTTCGAACTCGTTCTGTCCTCCCGGAAGCGGCTTGGAAGCCGGAGCGGCGTTGCCGCTGAAGAAAGTTTGTTTCAGCGCGCGGAGGGTGAAGGCGGCGACGAGCGCCATGCCGACCCCAACGATCCACACCGCGAGCGGAAAAGCCTTCCAGGTGCCGAGAAGGATAGTGATTTCAGCGACGAAGCCGCTGAAACCAGGAATGCCCATGGACGCGGCGGAGGCGATGACAAAGGTAAAGGCCGCGAAGGGCAACGATCGGCTCAAATTCACCCGGGCGAGCTGGCCCAGATCGCGTGTGTGGGTGCGACGATAAATCATCGTGCCGGCGATGGCGAAGAGCAGGGCCCCGATAATCCCATGTGAAAACATTTGCAGAACGGCGCCGGACACGCCGAGCGCGTTGGCGGTGGCAAGACCGAGCAGGACGAAGCCCATGTGACTGACGCTGGAGTAGCCGATAACGAATTTTAGGTCACGCTGCCGCAAGGCGACGGCCGCGGCCAAAACAATGCCGATCACGGCCAGGACCGCGATCCAGTGTCGCCACATTTGGAAACCGAGCGGGAAGATGTTCATGGCGACGCGTAAGGCACCGTAGGCGCCGAGCTTCATCACGATCCCGGCCAGCAGCATCGAACCTGCCGTCGGTGCCGCGACGTGTCCGGTCGGCGCCCAGGTGTGCAACGGCCAGATACCCGCGAGGATGGCGAAGCCGAGGAACAAAACAGGAAACGCCCAGGTTTGCAGTTGCGGATTATAGGCGAAATGGGACAGACGAGACAGGTCTAACGAGTTGGCGGAGGTGGAAGCGGCGAGAATGCCGAGGAAAACCAGCGCGCCGCCGAGGAAAGAATAGAGCGTGAGCTTCATCGCGCCGTATTCCTTCCGGGTCGAGCCGAAGATCGCGATGAGAAAATATTTCGGGACAATGACCAGCTCGTAGAAGACGAAAAAGAGAAAGAGATCGGCGCTGAGGAAAACGCCGTAGGAACCGCCAACCACGAGAAGCAACCAGAAAAAGAATTCCCTGGCACGTTCCTCCACTTTCCAGGAGAAAAGGACGGCGCTGAGGGCGGTGATCGCCGTAACGAGGATTAGGGTAAGACTGATACCGTCGACCGCGAGGTGGAATTCCATCCCGAGCGCAGGCACCCACGGGCGGCGAATGATGGTCTGAAAAGGGGCGGAGGGAACGGTATTGCCAAAGAAGGCGACCAGGCTCAAACCCAGGCCAGTGATGGTGGTGAGAAGTGCGATCCACCGCGCGAGGACGGCCGGGAGCAGTAAAACCAGCGCGGCGCCGAGGAATGTGGCGTAAATGGTCCAGGCAATCATTTTGCTCCGCGACTGCGGTAGGCCGGTGCAGTTTCGCGGACATGGAATCTGATCTCGGGCCCGGGCGTGGCCGGTTTTGCAATCAGCGGTCGAATGGCTTCGATGATCGCGGCGATGTCGCTGTTGGGAACGCTGGATAACATCGCTCCGCGTTGTTCGGCAAAAGCCATTGCTTTCGCGCCGCCAAATTCGCCCGCCGATGGGATCACCCGCTGCCCGCGGACACGAGGAGTGGTTTCGGCTATTCTCGTTAGGGGTAGCCCGGTCCTCTTCATTCGCTCAACTAACGATTCGGCTCATCTGGACGACGGTCGCCTTGAAAAGAGTGAAAAGGAACTGGGGGGCGAGGCCGATCGCGAACATCAATAAGGCAACGGGAATGACGATTATCTTTTCTCGCGGGAGAAGGTCGGGGAAATTGCGGCAACTTTCCGTCAGGGGACCGCTGAAGAGCGCCTGCATCGCGCGGAGGAAAACGATCGCGGTAATGAGCAGTCCGACAACGGCGACGGAAGTGAACGCCGCCGCAACCGCGAAGGAGCCTTTGAAGATTAGGAATTCGCCGATGAACCCATTCAGGCCTGGCAGGCCGAGCGACGAAAACATCGCGACGCTCATCCAGCCGCAAAAGAGCGGGGCGCGTTGCATTAACCCGCCGAAGTCGGTCAGGGCGCGCGTGCCACGCCGTTGTTCGAGCAGGCCGACGAAATAGAAGAGCGCGGCGGCGGTGAGACCGTGATTGAAGATCTGCATGAAGACACCGCTCAGCTCCGCCTGCCGATCGATCATCGGTGCGCCGTTGGCGGCGCCAAGCGCGAACAGCCCGAGCAGGCAGTAACCGAGGTGGTTAATCGAAAGGTAGGCGACCATGCGTTTGAGATCGCGCTGCGCCCAGGCGGCGAGCGAGGCGAAGATGATCGACGCGACCGCGAGCGCGAGCAGCCA
>JBBSEO010000274.1:0-3157 GCA_038239645.1 Chthoniobacterales bacterium
GGAATTTTCACCTCGATGCTCATGCGCGGACTACAGTATGCGCAAAGGCTCGGGCACGTCGAACGGCAAACAACTGCATCGCGAGAAACGCATTTCTACAAGGTGAAGGCCTCGCGCACGAGCTGCGCCTGCTCGCGCTTATGCCGCGTGATCGCGCCGACGGCGGGGCTCGCGCTCGGATAGCGGCCGGCGTAGGTGACCTCGCGACCAAAGAAGCGGCGCAAGCGAATTTCAATGAACGACCACGCGCCCATGTTGCGCGGCTCTTCCTGGCACCAGATCAATTTCGCGTTCTCCGGAAACGCGCCCACGGCCTGGCGCAGCTGCTGTTCGGCGATCGGATAAAGTTGTTCGAGCCGGATGAGGGCGACGTGGCTGATCTTTTCCTTTTCCCGATAGTTCACGAGATCGAAATAGACTTTACCGCTGCAGAAAATAATGCGGTCGACCTTCTCCAGTTTCGCCGCCTCCGGGATGACCTCGTGGAATTTGTCGTTGGTAAAGGCGGTGGCCGGCGAGGAGGCGAAATCCGCCCGCAACAGACTCTTCGGCGTCATGATGATCAGCGGTTTGAGGAAGTTCCGCTTCATCTGCCGGCGCAGAGCGTGAAAGTATTGTGCCGAACTCGTGAGGTTGCAGACCTGGATGTTATCCTCGGCGCAGAGCTGAAGAAATCGCTCGAGCCGTCCGCTGGAATGTTCCGGGCCCTGACCTTCGTAGCCGTGAGGCAGGAGCAGGACAATTCCGCTCGGCCGTTGCCATTTCGATTCCGCGGAAACGATGAACTGATCGATGATATTTTGCGCCCCGTTCGCGAAGTCGCCGAATTGCGCTTCCCACAGGCAAAGCATCTCGGGAAAATCTAACGAGTAACCGTAGTCGAACCCGAGCACGGCCGCTTCCGAGAGCAGACTATTATAGATGCAAATGCTGCGCTGGTTTGCGGAGAGATGCATTAACGGCATGTAGGGCGCGCCGGATTTCGCGTCGTAGAAGAAGGAGTGCCGGGTGCTGAAGGTTCCGCGCCGGCTGTCCTGTCCGGAGAGACGAATCGGGACGTTCTCGAGCAGGAGCGAGCCAAAGGCCAGGGCTTCCGCGTAATGCCATTCGTAGAGGCCGCCCGCCGCGAAAACCTTGCGCCGATGATCGACGACGCTGCGGCGCACTTTCGGCTGAAGATTGAAATCGGGCGGCACCGTGGTGAGCGCGGTCACGATCTGCTCCAACATCGCGGGATTGATCGAGGTATCCGGCGACTCTGTCGCATAATGGGGCTGGAAAACCGCGGTCGACTCCATGAAACGCGCGAACTTCGTCGCACGCTGCTGATCGAGGTCCTTCACTTCCTGGAGGGTCAGGTCCAGCCGCAGCTCGCATTCCGTCTCGAGCGAAGCGACGTCATCGGCGTCGAGCACACCCGAGCTCACTAATTCATCCTTGTAGAGCCTGGCCGCGGAGGATCGCTTCGCAATTTGATCGTAAAGACCCGGCTGGGTAAAAGCCGGTTCGTCGCCTTCGTTATGGCCGTAGCGCCGGTAGCAATACATGTCGATGACAAAGTCGCGGCCGAACGCCTGACGAAAATCGAGCGCCATCTCGGTCACGAATTTCAGCGCCACCGGGTCTTCACCATTTACGTGCATGATCGGCACCTCGATCATCTTCGCGATGTCCGTGCAGTACATCGACGAGCGCGCGTCTTCGGGCAGCGTGGTGAAACCAATCTGGTTGTTGACGATGAGATGAATCGTCCCGCCGGTGGAGTAACCGGGCAGTTGCGACATGTTCAACGTCTCCGCGACGATCCCCTGCCCCGCGAAGGCCGCGTCGCCATGGATCAAAAGCGGCAGCACTTTGCGCCGATGCTCGGTGTCTTCCCGAATGCGTTGACGCGCGCGCGCGTTGCCTTCCACCACCGGATCGACTGCTTCGAGATGGCTGGGATTTGCCGAGAGCCGAATTTCGACCTGACCTTGCCCGGGAATCTTCCGCACCGTCTGATAACCCAGGTGATATTTCACGTCGCCGTCGCCCGCGACCAGATCGGGCACGTAGTTCTCGCTGAATTCGGTGAAAATAATCTTGAGCGATTTTTGAAGGAAATTCGCGAGGACGTTGAGGCGACCGCGATGCGCCATTCCCATGCAAATCTCCTCCACGCCAGAGGAGGGGCACTTCTGCAGCAACGCGCCGAGCATCACCATCAAGCCCTCGGCCCCCTGCAGGGAGAAACGCTTCTGACCGACATATCGAGTGTGAAGGAAAACCTCGAAGGTTTCCGCCTCGAGGAGCGAGCGGAGCAACGCGATCTGAACTTCACGCGACGGCCGCGGCATCTGCCCGCGCGCTTCGAGACGATGCCGCACCCAGTTCCGGATACGGGTATTTTGGATGTGCTGAAATTCCGCCCCGATCGTCCCGGCAAAAATCGCGTCGAGGCGCGCGATCATTTCGCGCAGCGGCATGGGACGATTCTCGAGGAAAAATTTCGAGGAAACCGTAAGGTCGAGGTCTTTCTCGCTGAAACCGAGTTCGCGCAGCGACAGCAGCGGATTTTCCGGCCGCTTCTCCGCGAGCGGATTCACCCGGGCGATGGTATGACCGAGCGTGCGATATTCGTAAACGAGGTTATCGATCCTCGTCTGCAGCGGGCTCTCGCGCACATCTTTCTCCGCCGACGCCGCCCCGTTTCGATTGTTGAAGTTGCCGAGCTCGAAGCCTTCAAAAAAAGCCGACCAGCCCGAATCGAGTGACGACGGATCTTTCAGCCAGCGTTCGTAGTTCTGCTCGATGAGATCGAGATTGAACCGATTCGCAAAAGTCGGAGGCATGCTTCCATCTAATCTTGTGGCAGAAGCCGAGGGCGGCAAGTTGACAGTCGGAAGCGCGTTTCCATACTGCGCGGATGACGCCGGCGGCGTTTCCTGGAAGAAATCACCTCATGCAGCGCGCGTTCGCTTTCGGAATCGTGGCTCTGCTGGCCGCAGTCGGTCGTGCCCAGGTTCCACTGCCCGCGCCCTCGGCCACGCCGCTCGATCCTGTTTCGGAACCGACGGTCCTGGCCGTGGCGAAAGTAATGCCCGCGGTCGTTAACATTAATGCCGAGCGCATTGTCCGTCGGCAGGTGCGCGATCCGTTTGAAGATTTCGCCGCGCAA
>JBBSEO010000275.1:0-3153 GCA_038239645.1 Chthoniobacterales bacterium
ACCGGACTGTCCGGCGGCGGCGCGCAGCGTCAGCAACGGCGAGACGCGGCGAAAGCGGAGCAATGAAGGCAGCGCGAAGAGCAGGCAGATTCCGCTGCCAATCCCGACGCCGGTCAGAACCGGCGACCACATCAGTGCGGTCGGAATCTCGAGCGGGAGGATGGAACGCAGCGCTCGCGGCAGAACCACTTGCGCGATCAATCCCAAGAGACCACCGACGATGGCGCCGGCCATCGTCATAGCCGCGACCTGAAGGAAATAAACCGCCGAAGCGCCGAAGGAGGAACTGCCGAGGCAGCGCAAGATGGCGCCGGTTCTGATTTTTTGCTGAAGGTGCGCCTGGATGGCGCTGGCCATGCCGATCGACCCAAGTAAAAGCGAGGCGAAGCCGACGAGATTGAGAAAGCGATAAAGATTATCGAGCGATTCGCCGAGGTCGCGCTTTCGCTTCTCAACGGTTTCGGTTTGCAGGCCGAGGCGCTCGAGCGCGGGAACGAGAGACTCGATCCGCGTTTGCGCCAACGCCGGCGACGAGAATTTCAGATAGGCTCGATACCGGGCCACGCTCCCAGGTCCAAGAAGATTAAGGGCGGGCAGATCGTCTAACGAGATATAAACACGGGGGGCGAAACTGGCTCCCGCGGTGGCTTCGCCCGGCATTTTCTTGAGCCCCGCCGCGATTTGAAAGGGGTGCGCGCCGATGGAAACAGTCTCGCCCGGCTTTGTTCCAAACTGGTAGAGCAGCGTTTCATCGAGGATGGCTTGGCCGCTGGCTTTGAGCGCGGCGCGACCGCTGTTCGGGTCGGTCTCCATCTGACCGTAAAAGGGAAAATCGCCGGAGAGCGCCCGCAAATTGATCAACCGCGTGCCCTGATTTGGAAAGACCGCCATGGTGGAGAATCTTGTTTCGCGCGCCTGAATCGCCCCGGAGCTCGAGAGCATCTTCTCGATTTCGTCGGTGAACGGTCGATTCGAACTCACGACCAGATCGGCGCCGACCAGAGTGCGGGCCTGATCGTCAATCGCCTGCGCGAGGCTGCGGCGAAATGATCCGATCGCCACGAGAGCAGCCACGCCCACGGTGATGGAGAGCGAAAAGAGGAGCAGCCGTCGCCGGCTGCTGCGGCTGTCCCGCCATGCCATCCGAAAAGCGAAACTAACCATCGACCATTGCGCCGTTACGAAGCCGGATCGTTTTCGCGGTCAATTGCGCCACTTCCGCGTCGTGGGTCACGAGCACGAGCGCCGTGCCCGCTTCCGCGTTCAACTCCAGGATCATCTCGATCACACCGCGACTGGTTTCGGCATCAAGATTTCCGGTTGGTTCGTCCGCGAAAAGAATCAGCGGCCGATTGATGAAGGCGCGGGCGAGGGCGACGCGCTGTTGTTCGCCGCCGGAGAGTTCGGCCGGAAAATGGGAAAGCCGCTCCGCGAGGCCAACGCGTTCGAGAAGGGCAGCGGCGCGTGCCGGGGCGTCGCGGTCGCCGCGCAATTCCAGCGGCACCGCCACGTTCTCCAGCGCGGTCAACGTCGGGATGAGTTGGAAATTTTGAAAAACGAACCCGACGAATTTGTTGCGCAGTCGCGCGCGCTCGTCCTCGTCAATCGCGCCGAGGGGAATTCCATTCAACAGAACTTCGCCGGCGGTTGGTTGATCAAGTCCGGCGCACAGTCCAAGCAGCGTGCTCTTGCCGCTGCCGGATGGGCCGAGAATCGCGCAGGTGTCGCCCGGCGCGAGGGTAAACGAAATATCCTTGAGGACGGTGAGCTGCTCGCTCCCGGTGCGGTAACTGCGGGTCAGTCCGCGAACTTCGAGTGGATTCATTGACGAGAAGGGAGCGATCGCTTCCGTTCGAGCGTGACGATACCGCAACTCTGCCAGCGCGCCCTGTTGATCGCGCTCTTTATGCCGGCGCTCGCTGTCGCCGCGGAGAACAAACGCTCGCTGGTTTTTCTTGGCGACAGTATCGCGGCTGGTCTGGGCGTGGCCGAAACCGAAGCTTATCCAGTGTTGATCGAGCAGAAGATCGAAGAGGCCAAACTCCCGTGGGAGGTCGTGAACGCGGGCGTGAGCGGCGATACCACCGCCGGCGGATTGCGGCGCCTCGATTGGTTGTTGCAGCGCAAGATCGATCTCCTGGTGATCGCGCTCGGCGGCAACGACGGTCTGCGCGGCCTCGCCCCGGAAGTGACGCAGGCAAACTTGCAGGAGATGATCGACAAAGTGAAAGCGAAATCGCCCGAGACGGTGATTGTCATCGCGGGGATGCGGATGCCGCCAAATCTCGGGAGCGATTACGCGGCGCGATTCGAGCAGGTCTTCTCCGCCGTGGCCGCGAAGAACAAGCTCCCCGTCATCCCTTTTCTGCTCGAAGGCGTCGGCGGACACCGCGAGTTAAATCAGGCGGACCAGATTCACCCGAACGCGGCCGGGCACAAAATGATCGCCGATCTGGTCTGGCAAAATCTGCTTCCGCTGCTTTCCGCGAAGTGAAGGCGGCTTCCTAGGAAGTGTGCAGCTCAACAAAGTGCTCGACATGATCGTCGACCAGCGGCACGCGTTGCTCGGGCAGGTCGGCGCCATCGAGAGAGAGACTGGGTGGTGCCTGATCGCCTTCGGCACGCCGGTTAATCGTCAGGTGGTAAACCGTCTGGTGGTAGCGATAGTGAATCTTGTAGCTGGCCCAAGACTGCGGAAAACGCGGGATGATTCGGAGGAATGTTCCCTCTAATTTCACGCCGAGCAGAGTTTCCGTTAGAAGCCGGTAGGCCCAACCGGCCGAGCCGGTATACCAGGTCCAGCCCCCGCGACCGGTGTGCGGCACGACCGCGTAGATATCGGCGGCGATGACATACGGCTCAACTTTGTAGGTGCTGATCTTGTCCGCGCTCTCGCCGTGATGGATGGGATTGATGAGGTTGAATAATTCCCAGGCGCGTTCCGTTTCCCCGAGGAGCGCGAACGCCATTACCGTCCAAATCGCGCCGTGGGTGTACTGCCCGCCGTTCTCACGCACGCCCGGAATGTAACCCTTGATGTATCCGGGATTGAGCGGGGTTTGATCGAACGGCGGGTCGAACAATTGAATGAGGCGCGCGTCGCGTCGCACGAGGTGCTCGTTCACCGCTTCCATCGCCTGACGCGCGCGCTCG
>JBBSEO010000276.1:0-3141 GCA_038239645.1 Chthoniobacterales bacterium
AGAAGAATGGCGCCTACTTCCGTTTCTTCCAGGTTGAGCGCGAGACCGGAGATTCCGCCCGGGAACTCGATCATTTCATTCAACATGCAATCGCTCAGACCTTCGATGCGGGCGACGCCGTCGCCGGCTTCGCGGACGACGCCAACGTTGCTTTTGCTCGTGCTCGTTTTCAGGCCGGCGATTTTCGTTTCGATTTCTTCAAGAATACTGCTCATGTTTTAATTATCGTTAGAGTTGTTGTGCCAGGCGCTCGAGGCGATGACGCACGCTGCTGTCCCAGACATCGCTGCCGACGCGAAGGCGCATCCCACCCAGCAATGCGGGGTTGACCGCGAACTCCGTCGTGAGATCGCCGCCGTAGCGCCGTGAAAGATGAAGCGTGAGCTGGGAAGCGCTTTGCGCGTCCAGTTCCTCGGCCGTCTCGATTCGGGCGTGTCGCTTCTCCGTCTCGAGACGGAGGAGGCGCTTATAGTAATCGAGCACTTTTACGTAGCCTCGCGGCTTCCTGGCCAGAACGGAATCAACCACCGCTCGGATTTTGCCTTCATCGAGCCGATCGTCGGTAAAGCTGCCGCGCATCATCTCGCGCGCCTGCTGACGAATTTCCTTTTTGACCTGCATGACTGGTTCTCGTTAGGACGAGAGCGAACGTGACGCCTCCTCCTGCAATCGCCGCTGATCGTCGGGGGTGAGAACTTTACCCGTGACCTTCGCGGTCGTGTCGACCACCAGGCGCCCGAGTTCGCGTTTTAACTGCGCCATGGTGCGCTCGTGCTCGATCACGCTGGCTTCGCGCGCCTTGGCCACGATTTGCTCCGCGGCGGCAATCGCTTCCTGCTGCTTGCGCTCTCCGACAACCGCCGCGGCCGCCCGCGCATCGTCGATCATTTTCTGCGCTTCGGCATTTGCCCGCGCCAGAATCTCAGCGTGATGCTGCTCTGCTTCGGCGAGCTGCTGCTTGATCTTTTCCGCGTTCAACTGCGCCTGCGCGATCTGGTCCCGACGCTGCGCCAGAACCGCCAAGATCGGCTTGTAGGCGAAGATTCGCAGCAAAATCGCCACGATGACGAAGCTCAGGACCTGGGAGATGAACATCTTCCAGTCCCAACCAAAGGTCTCAGCCGTGTCGCGCAGCATGTCGCCCATGTTGGCCGCGGCGAGGAAAAGTTGCATTTAGTTCAGCCTTAGTGCACGAGGAAGAGCGCGTAAAACACGATTGCTTCCGTGAAGGCGATTGCGAGAATGGCCTGCACCAAAATCGGTGTCGCCGCGCCCGGATTGCGGCCGACCGCGGAAGCGGCTCCCATGCCGATAAGACCGACGCCGATGGCTGAGCCAAGAGCGGCGAGGCCGACGTGAATGCTGCCGCCAATTTCTGCGAGTAGTGGTAGGATCATATTTATTTGTTGTTAGTTGTTGCTTGGCGACTCCGCGGGAACCACGGTCACATCGCCAAAAGTTTTAATGGTGGGCTTCCTCGTGGGTGGAATCGTGGGATGCAATCAGGAGGGTGAAAACGGCGGTCAAAAGCATGAAAACGAGGGCCTGGACCAGGCCGACAAGTAGCTCCATGAAATAAAACGGTATCGGAATGAGCCAGGAGAGCGACGGAACGATGGTCGACATCGATTCCAGCATGTTTTCGCCCGCGTAGATATTCCCGAAGAGACGGAAGCTAAGCGAGACCGGGCGGAACAGGATCGAAACTACCTCGAGGACGCCGACGGCGAAGAAAATGATGATCATAATGACCTTCATGAAGCCGTGGCTTTCGCCTTTTGGACCGAAGAGGTGCTTGATCACGCCACCCGGACCGTTGGCTTGGAAAGCCCAGAAAATCCAGAGGGCAAAAAAGATCGTCGCCATCGCGGAGGTCATGTTCAAATCGGCATTGGCGCCACGGAAGAGCGGCCGGTCGACGTGGAAGAGCCCGGTATTCGGGTTGTGATGTCCCCAGCCGATGGTGCCGACGCCGGGGATGAGCCCAGCCCAGTTGGTGAAGAGAATAAAGATGAAGATGGTCGCGAAAAACCAGAAGGTCCGGCGCACCAGCTCACTGCCGATAATCGACTCGAGAAAATTATAGAGTCCTTCCACCAGCCACTCCCAAAAATTCTGCGCGCCCGACGGGACCGCCTTGAGGTGACGGGTCGCGATTTGAGCGAAAATGATCACGGCCAAAGCGACAAGCCAGGTCACAATCATCGAGTTGGTGACCACGAGGGGGCCAACTTGAAAAAGCGGAGTCGGCTTCAACGGGACGCGTTCGTGCTCGGTCACGGCTTCCACTGCCCACGCCAGCTGGGGAATTCCGAGGCACGCGCAAGTGAACAGCGTTAAGAACGCCGATTTTACGAAATAGCGATACCGTAACATTGAGTTTTAGCGCAAGCGGAACCCCGAATACCCACAAAGCGGACCAGTGTAAACGGTCTGACGCTTTACCTTGGGCGCTTGCCGCGCTTATTCAACGCGGTTTTCTTCGAATGACAAGTGTTACTTTGCGACTGCGCTCTCCGCGAAAGAAAGTGCCTGCGCCGGCTCGCGCCCGGCGATCCGTTCTGTCTTTTGCGGATGAGCCACTTCCACGTAAACGCGCTCCAGCGCGCGGATGGTGGCGGCCTGGTCGAACGTCCGCTCGACTGCCTCGCGCGCGCCAACACTGAAGCGCCGGTAGAGATCAGGCGAACGCGCAATTCGGGTGAGATCCCTTCCCAAATTCGATGGGTCGCGTTCGTTACTCAGAAACCCGTTCACGCCTTCGGCGACCGCCTCGGGAATGCCGCCGTGCCGCGTCGCGACAACCGGCATTCCCGTCGCCATCGCTTCCAGCATGGAATTGGGAACACCTTCCTGATTTTCATCCGATGGCGTCTCGCTCGGGTGAAGGAAAATATGCGATCGGCCATAGAGATTGCGCAGGTCGCGCTCGCCCAGAAAGCCGACAAAATGGATTTGGCGGCCCACCCCCAGACGCTCGGCCAATTTCTCGAGTTCGGGCTGAAGACTCCCCTTCCCGGCGATAGAGAATTCCGCCTGCGGAAACTCCAGGGCGAAAGCGGCGAAAGCACGGATCGCCGTCGCCACGCCTTTCTTGTCGATCAGGCGGCAGGCCTGCAAAATTCTCCACTGCCCGTTCGC
>JBBSEO010000277.1:0-3097 GCA_038239645.1 Chthoniobacterales bacterium
TGGAAGCACGATCGCGGAGGTTGAGCCCTTTCACCCGTTTGTCTGGGCGGATGGCGATGTGGCTGATCTCGGGATGGAGAACGCCGAGAAACTTGCGGGCGATCTGAAATACAACTGGCTGATCACGGTCGAGAGCTGGAAGGAACTGATCGCGCTGAGAAATGGCCTGAAGAAGGCCGGCCGAACCTTCTTCGCCCTGAGCGACCCGGTGCAGCATTATCTTACGTATACCGGACGCACCTTGTTCAAGGGAATGGCGCTGGAGGAACTGAAGAGACTGCAACTCGAAATCATTTCCGTTTCGGGCGAAAGCGATCTGGCGGAGGCGTCGCAGAATCACCTCGCGAGCATCGCGCTTTCGGACAACAGCGGTTGGGAAGAGCTGATCGTGGTCGATCCCAGCAATCCCGACGAATCCGAGCACGCCGCGATCAAGCGACTAACGACTGTGATCAAAGAGCGCGATCCCGATGTGATCGAAGGTCACGATCTTTTCCGTTTCGATTTGCCCTGCCTGGTCGCCCGCGCGCGGAAAGTGAAGACGAAACTCGGCTGGGGTCGCAGCGGTGGTTTTCTGCGTTCGCGTCCTTCGCGGCTGCAGATCGCGGAGAAGACAATCGATTACCCGAAATTCGCCGTCGATGGCCGCCACTTCGTCGACACCTTTCTCCTCGCGCAATTCTACGACGTCGGCATGCGCACCCTCAGCGGATTCGACCGGATCGATGTCGCGCAGCACTTCGGATTTTGTGATAGCGCCCAAACCTCGTCGTTAGTCGGGAAGGAATGGGAGCGCGCGTCTCGCGCCGATTCCGATCTTTTCCAAAAGCGGGCTCTCTCCGCGGTGCGCGAAACGCGATCCGTCGCCGAATTGCTTAGCCCGAGCTACTTCATCCAGGCGCAAATCTTCCCCTACAACTACCAGGACGTGATCGTGCGCGGCAACGCCACGCGCATCAATGCGCTCTTCCTGCGCGAATATCTGCGACAGCGCCACAGCATTCCGGAATTGCCAATGTCGCGCGGCTTCGAAGGCGGCTATACCGACATCTTCTTCACCGGCGTCGCCCGGAACGTCTGGCACTGCGATATCGCGTCACTTTATCCCTCCGTCATGTTGCACTTCGATTGCCTGCCACAGGCGGACCAACTCCAGATCTTCCGCCACCTTCTTACCGATCTGCGCACTTTTCGACTGGAAACGAAGGCAAAGATGCGCGCCGAGAAGGATTTGGCGCAGCAACGTCATCTCCACGCACTGCAAAACACCTTTAAAATCCTGATCAACAGCTTCTACGGTTACCTCGGTTTCGCGCAGGGACATTTCGCCGACTTCGATGCCGCGGCGCGGGTCACCCAGATCGGCCGCGACCTGCTGCAGAAAATGATCGACTGGCTGAAAGAGAAAGGTGCGCAGGTGATCGAAGTCGATACCGACGGCATCTATTTCGTGCCGCCGCCGAACGTGGCCGCGGACGAACTGCGTGACTCGTTAGGTAAAGAGTTGCCGCCCGGGATCGAGGTGGAATTCGACGAACAATTCGAAGCCATGTTCAGCTACAAGGCAAAAAACTACGCGCTGCTCTCGAGCGGCGGCGAACTCACGATCAAAGGCGGCGCCCTCAAGTCGCGCGGACTCGAAAAGTTTCAGCGCATTTTTCTGGAGGAAATGGTTGGCCTCCTTTTGCGCGAGAAGTCGGAGGGAATCGTCGGGCTGCGCGACGACTACGAGCAACGGATTCGCGGCGGAGAGATGCCGATCGATTGGCTGATGAAAACGGACACGCTCCAGGATTCACTCGAGAAATATCGCGCCAAGATCGGCGCCGGCGGGCGGAACCGCGCCGCGGCCTATGAGCTCGCCCTGGCCAGCGGCCGCAATTACAAGCCCGGCGATCAGATTAGCTACTACGTCAAGGCGACGCCGAAGAAGGTCGCGGCTTACGAAGCCGCGAAGCTGGCCAGGGATTTCGATCCGAACAATCGAGATGAGAATATTGATTACTACGTCGCGAAACTGGATGACCTGGTGAAGAAGTTCGCCGGATTTACCGCACCGACGAGTGTTCCGCAACAGGTGAACCTGGCGCTTTAGTTCGGCGCGCCGGTGAAGACGATCGCCTTCGCGCGAATATGCAGTTCGTTCGTGCTGCGGCCGGACATGCCGACGAACGGACGCTTGCTCGTGACCCAGCCTCCCTGTTCCGTCGCCGATTCAATAAAGATCGCATCCGCCCCATGTTTCCCGGCCAGCCGACGCATCGCGCGCACGGCTTCCGCCTCCGTAAGATATTGGCCCGGCGGCGGCGTGATCACCCCGATGACGCGATAAGGTTCCGCGGGCGGCCCTTCCAAAAAACGAACCTCATCGCGTTTCACCGCGGGCTGATTCGCCGAGACTGGAATCCACATTTCCGTTCCGCCGCATCCCACCAGCATCGCGGTTGCGGTCAATAAACTCAAAAATCTTCCGACCATAACGAGGCGACCACCATACCAAGGGATCGCGCTTCGGCCACTTTGCGAAAAAGCGTGCGAGCGCGCGGCTCCTTCGTCAGGATTTGGCATGCGAACAATTCTCCGGTTGCGGCAACTTCTTGCTTTTTTTCTCGTGCTGCTCCCGCTCGGCGCGCCGGCGGCGGAGAAGCGCGGCATCACCGAGAAAGATTTGTTCGATTTCGTCTGGATCGGTGATCCGCAGATTTCGCCCGACGGCGCGCGAGTCGCGTTTGTTCGCGTGACGGTGAACGACAAGAAGGTCGGCTACGACACCTCGATCTGGTCGGTGCCGATGGCGGGCGGCGAAGAGTCGCGCCGATTGACGAGTGGGCCGCATGACGGTTCGCCGCGCTGGTCGCCGGACGGAAAATATCTCGCCTTCGTCAGAGCGACGGAAAAGGACGGAAAACCGGAGCCGCCGCAATTGGCAATGCTGCCGATGAGTGGCGGTGACGCCTGGACGTTTACCGATCTGCCGAAAGGCGCGGGTTCTCCACGGTGGTCGCCCGATGGAAAAACGATCGCATTCAGCAGCTCGAGCAATCCCGAGGACCTGGCGAAGCAGGCGAAGAAAAAGGAGAAGGAAGAAGCGGATAAA
>JBBSEO010000278.1:0-3082 GCA_038239645.1 Chthoniobacterales bacterium
GAAAAATAATTGGGATCGAAGCTGGAAGGCGTGGCTCGCCTTTGAGTCGGCGCAGGCGACGAATCGTTAGTTCGCCTGCGCCGCGGCCTGAGCGGCGGCCAAGCGCGCGATCGGGACACGGAAGGGACTGCAACTGACGTAGTCGAGGCCAAGTCGATCGCAGAACTTCACCGAATCAGGATCGCCGCCGTGTTCACCACAGATGCCCAGTTTAATTTTCGGACGGACTTTGCGGCCCTTCTCGACCGCGATCTGCATTAATTGCCCGACGCCATTCTGGTCGATGGTGGCAAACGGATTGCGCTTCACGATTTCGAGCTCGGCGTAATTGGGCAGGAAAGATCCGCTATCGTCGCGGCTCATGCCGAGCGCAGTCTGGGTCAGGTCGTTCGTGCCGAAGCTGAAAAACTCTGCGGTGATCGCGATCTCATCCGCCGTCAACGCGCCGCGCGGCACCTCGATCATGGTGCCGACGAGATAATCGAATTTCGCGTTGCGCTCTTTCATGACTTCGTCGGCGACGCGTCGCACGATTTCGACCTGGAGTTCCAGTTCCCGTTCGAAGCCGACAAGGGGAATCATCACTTCCGGTTTCACTTTGATTCCTTTTTTCTGCACTTCAGCCGCCGCTTCAAAAATGGCCCGCGCCTGCATCGCGGTCACTTCCGGAAAGGAAATGCCGAGCCGGCAACCGCGATGGCCGAGCATCGGATTCTGTTCGTGAAGTTCGTGGACGCGCCGCGCGATTTCATCCACGCACACGCCCATTTTTTCGGCAAGCGCGCTTTGGGCCGCGTGATCCTGCGGCAAAAACTCGTGCAGGGGCGGATCGAGCAGGCGGATCGTGGCCGGCTTGCCTTTCAGCGCCTTGAAAATGCCGACGAAATCCTTCTTCTGATACGGCAGCAATTTCTTGAGCGCACTTTTCCGATCGTCCGCCTTTCGCGCCAGAATCATTTCGCGCATGGCGTCGATCCGGTCGCCCTCGAAAAACATGTGTTCGGTCCGGCAAAGTCCGATGCCCTGAGCTCCGAAGGCGACGGCGTTCTCGACCTGCTCCGGCGTGTCGGCGTTTGTTCGCACGGTCATGCGCGTGACGCGTCCGCACCAGTCCATTAACTGGATGAAATTGCGGAACGTTTCGGATTTCTGCGCCGCTTTATTGCCGTGGAGAAGACCTTGAACAATTTCGGAAGGCGCCGTCGGCAGTTGGCCAGCGTAAACCGTTCCGCTCGTCCCATCGATCGAAAGATAATCTTCGCCTTCGCGAAAAGTTTTTCCCTCCACCCGCATCGTCTTCGCCTTGTAATCGATCTCCAGAGCGGATGCGCCACAGACACAAACCTTGCCCATTTGCCGCGCCACCAGCGCGGCGTGCGAACTCACTCCGCCGCGCGCGGTCAGAATGCCTTCCGCCGCGATCATGCCGCGCAAATCTTCCGGCGATGTTTCCACGCGGACGAGGAGAACTTTCTCGCCTTTCGCCGCCGCGGAGGCGGCGCGGTCGGCATTGAAATAAACTTTGCCCGTGGCCGCGCCTGGCCCCGCCGGCAATCCGGTCGCAATCGCCTTCGCATTCTTCACCGCCTGGCGATCGAAAACCGGGGCCAGAACCTGATCGAGCTGATCGGCCGGTACTCGGAGCACCGCCGTTTTCCAATCGATCAATTTTTCTCGCACCATGTCGCAGGCGAATTTCACCGCGGCCATGCCAGTGCGTTTTCCGTTGCGGGTTTGGAGCATGAAAACTTTCCCGTCCTGGATGGTGAACTCGAAGTCCTGCACGTCCCTGAAATGTTTTTCGAGCACGTGGCGAATGCGCTCCAGTTCGACCAGCGCCTTCGGCAGATGCTTCTTCAGGTCGGCCACCGGCTCGGGGGTGCGGACGCCGGCGACGACGTCTTCGCCCTGCGCGTTGATCAGAAATTCGCCGTAAAAAACCTTCTCGCCCGTGGCGGGATCGCGAGTGAAGGCCACGCCAGAACCAGAGTTCGAGCCGGTGTTGCCAAAGACCATCGCTTGCACATTCACGGCCGTGCCCCATTCCTGCGGAATGTTGTATTTCCGGCGATAAACGATCGCCCGATCATTCATCCATGATCCGAAGACGGCGCCGACAGACCCGTGCAGCTGCTGCCAGGGATCGTGGGGAAATTGTTTGCCGGTGCGCTCTTTCACCAACTTTTTGAAACGCGCGACCAGTTCCTGCAAATCGTCGACGCTCAATTTCGTGTCTTCGATGTCGCGGTGATAACGGTCGTGCTTCAGCTCGTGGATCACGGTTTCAAACGGCTCGTGATCTTCCTCCGGGGCCTTTTGCACGCCCATGACGACATCACCGTACATCTGGATGAAGCGGCGGTAGCAATCCCACGCGAAACGTTCGTTGTCGGTCGCTTTCGCCACTGCGATCACAGTCTCATCGTTCAGGCCGAGGTTCAGGATCGTGTCCATCATGCCTGGCATGGAATCACGCGCGCCCGAACGGACCGCCAGGAGCAGGGGCATCGCGGTTTTGTCCCCGAACTTCGTGCCCATGATTTTTTCCATGCGGCGAACTCCCTCTTCGACCTGTGATTGCATCGCGGAGGGATAGGTCCGCTGGTGCGCGTAGAAGTAGGTGCAGACTTCGGTCGAAATCGTAAACCCCGGCGGCACCGGTAGTCCGATGCGGGTCATTTCAGCGAGGTTCGCGCCTTTGCCGCCAAGGAGCGGCTTCATTTTTCCGTCGCCGTCGGCCTTTCCGCCGCCGAAGTAATAGACGTATTTCGCGCGGCGATTTGCCGCCGATGATTTCGTTGTTTTGCTTTTCGAAGCGGGACGGCGGGGAGAAAGTTTGGGCATGAGGAGAGCGGGATGAAAAACGCCGGAACGCTATCGTCCGGGCGGAAGGTGTCAACGCGTTGGCGTCGTCAGTTACACGCGCGCCTGCTGGGGAGCCGCCAGAACATCTTCGATCGCCGCGGTAAATTCACTCAAGCCGGTACTCGGGACGATGATGGTATTGCGGCGGCCGTGTGCCTCTTCCGTAATGCGAAGAAACTTGCCGCGATCATTCTCGCGAAATTCGACGTAGAAATGC
>JBBSEO010000279.1:0-3066 GCA_038239645.1 Chthoniobacterales bacterium
GAATCCGCACGGCCTGTTCCACCTCGCTGACGAAGACTTTGCCGTCACCGATTTTCCCCGTGCGCGCCGATTGCACGATGACCGTGACCGCGCGCTCGGCCAGTTCGTCCGGCAGGACGATCTCAAATTTTACCTTGGGCAGAAAATCGACGGTGTATTCGCTCCCGCGATAAATTTCGCTGTGTCCCTTTTGCCGGCCAAAACCCTTGACGTCGCTCAGAGTCATTCCTTCAACGCCGATTCCGGCGAGGGCTTCGCGTACGGCTTCGGTCTTAAACGGTTTCACCACCGCCTCGATTTTTTTCACCGGCGCCAGAATAAAACTGGCGCGCGCTTTAGCAAGGAGCGGAGTCGCCCCTAGGGCGAAAGTCGTGACGGCGGATGACAATAGCGCGCAGAGAGATAACGTGCGCATGATATGCGCGCTTCTCATCTCGAAGACTTTTACCAGTTCCTGAAATTCCCGAGCGTTTCGACCGACGACGCTTACGCCGACAAAGTGACGGAGTGCGCGCATTGGCTGGTGGAGAAACTCACCGCCATCGGTCTGACCGCGAATTTGCATCCGACCCCGGGACATCCTGTCGTCTGGGCGAAGAACAAGCACCAGCCCGGACGTCGCACCGTGATGATTTACGGTCATTACGATGTGCAGCCGCCCGACCCGGTCGCGCTTTGGGATTCGCCCCCGTTTGAGCCGGTGCTGAAAAATGGCTACGTTTTTGCGCGCGGCGCGACCGATAACAAAGGCCAGATTCTTTCGCACATCCTGGGCGTGCAGGAACAGATCGAGGCGAATGGCGATTTGCCCGTCAATCTTCACTTCGTCATCGAGGGCGAAGAGGAAATCGGCAGCAGCAATCTCGGGAATTTTCTCTCGCAAAACAAAGAGGCGCTAAAGAGCGATGTCGTCGTCGTCTCGGATACGGGAATGATTTCGCGCGGCGTGCCGACCTTGAGTTATGGGTTGCGCGGGGTGGCGGCGCTGGAATTAAAAATCACCGGTCCGAAAATGGATCTGCACTCGGGGATCTACGGCGGGGCGGTGGCGAATCCGCTGACCGCGATGGCGCGTCTGCTCGCAACCTTGCACGACGAAAATGCGCATGTCGCGATTTCTCATTTCTACGATGACGTGAAGGAGCTGGAAAATTGGGAACGCGAAATGTGGAGCAAACTGCCAATTGATCCTGACAAAATGCTGAAGGAGGAGACGGGCGCGCCGGACCTCTTCGGCGAGAAAGGTTTCACCACGCTCGAGCGAATCTGGGCGCGACCGACGGCCGAGATCAACGGTTTCGGCGGCGGCTATCAAGGGCAGGGGACGAAGACGGTCATCGGCCGCGAAGCGATGGCGAAACTCACTTTCCGTTTGGTGCCGAATCAGGACGGCGAAAAGATTCTCGGCCTGGCGGAAGAACACCTGCGCAAGCATTGCCCGCCGGGCGTTCAGCTTGATCTGACCCGTGGTCACGCCGGGCCGTGGTATCTCACCGATCCGCATTCCAAATATGGCAAGGCGGCGCAAATTGCATTGAAAGAAGCGTTCGAGCGTGAGCCGGTGCTCATTCGCGAGGGCGGGAGCATTCCGATCACCACGGATTTCCGCAACATTTTGGGCATCGAAACGTTGCTTCTGGGACTGGCTTTGCCCGACTGCCGCGCTCACTCGCCCAACGAGAATTTCCCGCTCGAGAACCTCGATGGTGGAATTCGGATCAACAAAGGAGTGCTGCGCGAGATTGCCAAAGTGAAATGATGAGGGGCATCAAGGGGAATTTCGTGCTCGCGTTGGCATGCGCGATCGTTGCTGTCACGCCGGTGGCGCGGGGGCAGTCCGTCGGCGATTCGGTCAAGAAGATCTTCAGCACACCGACGCCGACGCCTCACCGGAAAAAGAAGAGCACCAAGCCGACGCCCAGCCCGTCGCCCAAAAAGACGGGAAAAACCGAGGAGTCGCCCACCCCTTCCACTACCCCCCCGGAGGAAGTAGCCGCGGAAAAATCGCCCTCTCCCACGCCGGCGAAGAAGGCGAAGAAAAAATCCTCGCCCTCGCCGTCACCCTCCGCCTCGAAGAAAAAGAAGAAGGGAGCAACTCCGACCCCTACCGAAACCCCGTCACCGACCGCCACTCCCTCACCGACACCGGAGGAAACTCCCTCCGCGGAGAAGAACACCAAGGGCAGCGGCGTGACGGCGTCCTTGAATCCGGACGCGATCAGGGGGTTTTCCGATTACTCCCCGAAGGTGCAAAAGTTACTCAGCGGCGCCCTCGAGCTAACGACTCGCAATCTTAATTACAAGTACGGTTCCGCCGATCCATCGAGTGGAGGGATGGATTGCTCGGGGTTCGTTTACTATTTGCTCCGCGAAAATGGAATCGCCGACGTGCCGCGCGATTCAGCCGCTCAATATGTCTGGCTGCGGAAGGCGAACGCGGTCGAGCCAGTCGTTAGTCGGAAGGAAGATACCTTTGAACTCGAGAACTTGAAGCCGGGAGATCTTCTTTTTTGGACTGGAACGTATTCGATCGAGCGCGATCCGCCGATTACTCACGCCATGATCTATCTCGGGCGTGAGAAGAAGACGGGAAAGCGAATCATGGTCGGCGCCAGCGACGGGCGCACTTATGACGGCGTCCAGCGCTATGGGGTCAGCGTGTTCGATTTCAAGCTGCCGCGGCTCGAGAAAGACGACGGGACCGATCGGCGCACCCATCCGAATTTCATCGGTTACGGTCACATTCCCGAGCTCAGACAGGAATAGCGTTCGGTCGCGATGGAGATCCTCCTCGATGACTTGCGTGGACCGGAGATCATCGCGCTCTTGGAAGAACATCTCCGCTGCATGGAGGCAGCGTCGCCGCCCGAAAGCCGTCATGCGCTCGATCTCCAGGGTTTGCGCAAGCCGGAGGTAACGTTCTGGACGGCGTGGGACGGTGCGGAATTGGCCGGCTGCGCGGCGCTGAAAGAGTTGGGCGGAGATCACGGTGAGGTGAAATCGATGCGCACCTCGCCAGCGTTCCTCAGGCGAGGAGTCGCTGCGCAGCTCTTGGATCATTTGATC
>JBBSEO010000280.1:0-3048 GCA_038239645.1 Chthoniobacterales bacterium
CCGGTTGCCGTCGAATTGCGAGGCAAACTGAGCTTCCGCTTCCGTCAGCTTCAGCTTTTGCACGCGCTCAAAGCCGTCGCGGGTGTAGGCGGGAATGGTGTTGGGATCGCAGGTCAGCTTTCCCGCGAAATCGCTGCCGGAGAGGAAACGAAGCGCGTTGAGCATCCAATGATCGGTCTCTTCGCCCGGCTCCATCTCACTGGTGAATTCAGGCAGTTCTTCCAGTTGCTCGAAGGCAAAAGTGGCGTACTCCTGGGTCCAGAGGCGCGCGAATAATTTTTGCCCGTAATACGCCACCAGCTGATGAGCGGACTCGCGCAGAACGTGGCCGGCCCGCGCAAGATGAAGAAAGAGCGGAGCGGAAGTTCGTTGCTGTTCCGCGCGGGCGTCGGCTACGAGCGTGGGATCGACGTTCACGAGTGCGCTCGGCGCTTCGGCGCAATAAAGGTCAGCATCGCGCGTGGTGGCGAAAAGAAGTTTGCCGTGGTGCGCGTAAAGATCGATGGCGTCCGCCGCAATTTTCGATCGCAGCACCCCGGTCAACTTTTCCTGATCAATCACACGCAGCGCGCGCGCGACTGGAAAGAAATTTGTGTTCCCCGAAAAGTAAACGTTCGCGGGCGCGGACGGCGTTGCCGGTGGAGTGGGAGCGGTTTCGTTCCACGGCGCCGGGCCTTCGTCCACGACGTTTTCCGGTTCGATCACGCCGGTGAATTCCGGCGCGGGCGCGGGCTCCTCCGCTGATTCCGCGATTTCTTTTTCGACCTCAGCGAATTCTCCTTTCGGAAGCTGATCTTCCACCGATTTCAGGAGCAGATCGGAGGTGAAAGGCTTGTTCAGAATCCCGAAGATATTTTTCGCGGCGGCCTTGGCCGTTTCCAAATCTGCGCCGAAGCCAGACATGAAAAGGATTGGAATATCGGTGGTCTCGGCGTTGTCACTCAGGATGCGGCCGACCTCGTCCCCGCGGAGATCGGGCAGGACATAATCGAGCAGAATGAGGTCTGGTTTCTGTTCGTAAGCGGCGCGCAATCCCTCTTCCGCGTTGGTCGCGGTAACGACGTCATAATTTCCTTCGGCCAAAATTTCCTGGACGAAACTCAGGAGCATCAGGCTGTCGTCGATCACCAGGATCTTATGCCGTTCCGTGGGCTGAACGCGACGCCGCTGCGCGCGGCGGGCGGAGGTTTCATCGACCTTGCGCACGGCTTCCATGAGCAGGAATTGCCAATCGAGATCGATCGTGCGCGGGGGCGAGCCGGCGTCCTGCACTTCGGACATCTTTCCGCCTTTCCAGCCCACGATCTCGTTGAACGCTTCCACGCCTTCCTTCCCCGGCGAGATCGCGTGCCGGACCTGGCCGTGATCGAAATAGACCCGCGCCTTCTCGTTACTCGGCCCGGTGAACTCGAGCGCGGACGTCGTTCCGCTCATGCATTTGAGCTGAATGATATCGGAGAGGTGGAGATCGCTGAGCGTGCCCTGGAATTTTTCCTCGTCGCCGGTTTTGCCCGCGCGCAGGAGCATTTGCACGAGATCGACGAAATCGCCGTGCGGAAATGGTTTTTCGAGAAAATGGATCGCACCGATGCCCGCGGCCTGTTCGCGTTGCGCCGCCAGGTGAACGCCCGTGAGCACAATCGCCCGCGCCTGCGGATTGCTGGTGCGCAAATCGAGGAGAAAATCCTCGCTGAAATCCTGCGTCGTATCCATGTCGAGGACGAACAGGTCCGGGCGCTCGCTGACCACAAGCTGTTGCGCTTCTGCCATCGTGCGCGCAAGATCGACAGCCGATTCGGGCGCGGCTTCACGCAGCGCGCTGAGAATGGCGGGGTTCAGAGTGTCGTCGGGCTCGAGGACAAGAATACGGCCTTCAGCGTTTTTCGCGGTGGAATCGTTCACGGGCGGGTGTTAGGCGCGGGCAGGGAGCAACCGCGTTTTCTAAACAAAGAGTGCTTCGAGGGAAAGGGAAAGTCTTTTTCGCCAATGCCTTTACGCGGAGAACCGCAGCGCCAGTTCGCGCCGGCTGCTTTTGCCGCGCTCGTTCACCGGAATTTCCGGCACGAGGTAGATCTGACGCGGGACCTGCCAGCTGCTCAAGCGCGCCCGGCAATGCCCGAGGAGCGTTTCTTCGCGGACGAAGTCCTCCGCGACCACGCAGGCCGCGACCTCCTGGTTTCGCCTAGCCGACTCGCGTCCGAAGACGATCGCGGCGCGAACGCCGGTCACGCGCAAAAGTTCCGCTTCGACTTCGAGCGGATTTACCTTTTTGCCGGCGACGTTGATCACGTCGGAACTTCGGCCGACGAGGCGGAAGCCTTGGGCGGAGGACTTGAGCAGGTCGTCGGGAAAAAAGCTGCCCTGTCCGAGTCTTTGCTGGTCCGGCTCGGGAAAGTAATCGTCTGCCACCGCCGCGCTCCGCACGCGGATTGCCGACGACGAATCGTTAGGATTCAGCAATTCCACTTCTACGCCCTGGAGCGGCTGGCCGACGAAGCCGGCCAGTGGCGGTGGCTTCCGGACGTAACAGATTCCGCCGCATTCGGACGAGCCGTAGAAGGAATGGATCTCGCGCCCGAACTTTTCGCGGAAGCGCTCTGCCAGTTCGAGCGAGAGGGGCGCGCCCGCCGAGAGACAGAGACGGAGCGACGGCCACGACGGCGCGTCGCTGAATTCGCAAAAGGATTGATAAAAGACAGGCATGCCGGCGAAGACAGTAGGTTCGGTTGCGACCAGCGCGTCGCTGATCGCGCGCGGGATGCGATCGTTGGTCAGGACCAGCGGCACGCCGCGGTACAGCAAAGGCGTGAGCAGGTTGCTGAAGCCGTATGAATGCGAAATGGGAACGACGCCAAAATTCCGATCGCGCGAGGTGATTCCCATCGTGTCGCAAATATTTTCGCAATCAGCCAGCAATTGCCCGCTGCGAAAACGGATGGCACGAGGTGCGGCGGTGGTGCCGGAAGTGAGTTTGAGCAAGACCGGTCTGCGCTCGTCCCAGGCGACCGGCTGGTGGAGATCGCCGGCATTTCGAATCAGGACGACGTC
>JBBSEO010000281.1:0-3046 GCA_038239645.1 Chthoniobacterales bacterium
GAACCCTGTTCGATGCAGACGGAAGTTCTGGTGCGTACGCATTCGCCGGAATGCGCGATCGACGTCAGCGTTCGCTTTCTCCATCCGATGGCGCGGGAGGTTGGAGTGCTCGCGGAACCGATCGCGGAAATGCCCCCGGCTGGTGAACCGAAGTTTGAGTTGGTCAACGAGAAGTTGATCGGTGAGAAGCTCTATCAGACGTGGCAGGAAAGCGTGGAGCGAACTGTCGATCTTCCGGCATTCGTTCTTCGCGATGCCACTCCAGAAGCGACGGAATTTCGCTTCGAAACATCGCGTGCATTGGAACCCATTCGCGAAGGCGAAAACATCGCCGCAGTTTTCATTCGCACGCAGGAATCTCTCCTCGGTCTGGTCGAAACTTCCATCGCGCAAATCGACGACCAGGTTTCGAAAATCACGATTCGGATCTGGAACAAGACGCCCGTCCCGGTCGCCGAGCTCGATCATCAGGATGCGATCGTGATGCGGACGTTCGCCTCGACGCACACCGTTGTTCACGTCAGTAGCGGCGAATTCATTTCGCTCCTGGAACCGCCGGCGGAATACGAAGCCGCGGCCAAGACTTGTAAGAATATCAACACCTGGCCGGTTCTCGTCGGCGACACGAAAACGCAGGAGCGCGACACGATGCTGTCGTCGCCGATCATTCTCTACGATTACCCGCAGATCGCGCCGGAGAGCGCGGGTGATCTCTTCGACGGCGCCGAGATCGATGAAATCCTTACGCTTCGGATCATGACCATGACGGATGAAGAGAAGCGCGAGATGCGCGGCGTTGATGAGCACACGCGTCGCATTCTGGAACGGACCGAGATGTTGCCCGGCGATCATCTTTTGAAAATGCACGGCGTGATGCGCGCGACTGCAAAGGAAGAGTCTCACGAGTCCTTTTTTAATCCGCCGAACAAGCTGGAAACTGCGATCGTGAATGGGGTCGAGCTGCGCAAAGGCGACAAGGTTCGGATCTGGCCAAAGAAGCGCGCCGACATCATGGACATGGCGCTGGAAGGGAAAATCGCGACGATCGAGGCGCTGGAGGAAGACCTCGAGCACCAGGTTCATTTCGCGCTTGTGGTCGACGATGATCCCGGCCGCGACATGGGATTGCTGAGGCAGTCGGGCCATCGCTTTTTCTACTCGGCTGACGAAGTGGAGCCGGTCCGCCAAACCTGAGGAAATGAAAAACATCCTCATCGCCGGCATCGGGAATATTTTCTTCGGCGATGATGCTTTTGGTTGCGAACTGGCGGCGCGGTTGAAGGAGCGTCCGTTGCCCGCCGGCGTCCGCGTCGTCGATTTCGGAATCCGCAGTTACGATCTCGCCTATGCCATGATGGACGGACCGGATGTGACCATTTTCCTCGACGCCACGCCGCGCGGACTCGCACCGGGAACGGTCTCGCTCATCGAACCCGATCTGAATTTTCTAGACAGCGCCACGGATGAGGTCGTAAATGCCCACAGCATGAATCCTCTCCGGGTCCTGCAACTTCTCCGCTCCCTCGGCGGTCAACCGGGGCGACTCTATCTTGTCGGCTGCGAGCCGGCGGTGCTTGAAACCGAGGAGGGCTCGATGGGATTGAGCGAACCAGTCGCCGCGGCCATCCCGCGAGCGCTGGAAATAATTGATTCGCTGCTGCACGATCTTTTTTTGGAAACAACAAATTCTGCGTCTTCGGGCGCAGTCGTAACGTAGCTAACTGGAGGAGATTGTTATGAATGGCTGGCTGATCGCGCTCGCAGTAGTGGCACTAATAATCATTGTCGTCGTTATCTCCATGCTGCCGGAGCTTCGTCGTTACTTTCGCATGAGGGACATGTAAGCAGCACTGTCCGTTTCAGAACATTTGTCGGTTATGTAAAAGAGAACAAAAAATAGAGCGGTCGTAGGGAATGGGCCAGTGGTCAGGCCGCTCCAAGAGAAAGAGTCAGAATTATGGTCATGGATAATCGAATGAAAACCCCCGAGATCGTGATGAATCGTCCGCCGGCCGTAAAAGAGATCCATGTGATCTGGATGACCACCGGTCTTTCATGTGACGGCGATTCCGTTTCGATCACTGCCGCCACCCAGCCCAGCATTGAAGATTTAGTCATGGGCAACATTCCCGGGTTGCCCAAAGTGCACGTGCACAACCCGGTCATCGCGTACGAGACCGGCGATGATTTCATGAAGTGGTGGTATGACGCCGCCGCGGGTAAGCTCGACCCATTCGTGCTCGTGATGGAAGGCTCCGTGCCGAACGAAAAGATTAAGAACGAAGGCTATTGGGCCGCGATGGGCACCGACCCCGACACCGGTCAACCGATCACCACCAACGAGTGGATCGACCGTCTCGCGCCGCACTGCCTCGGCATCGTCGCCTGCGGCACCTGCGCCACCTACGGCGGTATTCACGCGATGGAGGGAAATCCGACCGGCGCGATGGGACTCTGCGATTATCTCGGCTGGGATTGGCGCTCGAAAGCCGGACTGCCGGTGGTCAACGTTCCCGGCTGTCCCGTGCAGCCGGACAACATGATGGAGACGTTGCTCTATCTTCTCTACCAGGTCGCTGGTCTGGCGCCGCTCATTCCGCTGGATGACCAACTGCGGCCGACGTGGCTTTTCGGCAAAACGGTGCACGAAGGTTGCGATCGCGCCGGATACTACGAGCAGGGCGACTTCGCGAAGGAATACGGCTCCCCCAAGTGCCTGGTGAAAATCGGCTGCTGGGGACCGGTTGTGAACTGCAACGTGACCAAGCGCGGCTGGATGGCCGGCATCGGCGGTTGCCCGAACGTCGGTGGCATTTGTATCGGCTGCACCATGCCGGGGTTCCCGGACAAGTTCATGCCCTTCATGGATGCGCCGCCGGGCTCCGCGATCTCCACCAAAGTGGTTGGAATTTGGGGCGCCGCACTGCGCGGTCTGCGCGCGATGACCAATACAACCGTCAACAAGGAACCGAAGTGGCGTCATCCGCGGGCCGAACTCACCACCGGTTACAAATCAAAATATTACGGCCGTAACTAACCCCGAGGA
>JBBSEO010000282.1:0-3030 GCA_038239645.1 Chthoniobacterales bacterium
GCCATTTGCGCCATGGCGATGTCGACGAAAATGATTCCGCGTTGCACGACGTGCAGGCCGAGATAGACGAGCAGCCACGGGAGGAGGACGCAGGCCACGATGGGCCAAAACATGACTTCCCACATTTACTTCAGCGCCGCGGAAAGATGCGCCACGAGGGCATCGATGAGTTTGACGTAGCTATCCGTGCCGGCGAGCGCGCCCGGATATTGGGCGAAATCGACGACCTTGGCTCCAGTCGCGCTCGCCACGCGCTCGGCGATTTTCCGGTCGTGATACGGTTCGACGATAATCGCTTTGATGTGCTGCGCTTTCATCTGGGCAATGACATCGGCCAGGTGCGAGGGCGAGGGCGGAATGCCAGGTTTCGGTTCGAGAAAGGTGTCTATATCCAGGCCGAAACGATGGCCGAAGTAAGGCCAGGAATCGTGGTAGGCGACGACATGCTGACCCTTGAACGGCAGCATCGCCGCGCCCCATTCCTGGAGCTTGGCGTTGACTTCACCTTCGAACTTTTTCTCGTTCGCAGCGAAAGTCGCGGCGTCGGCCGGATCGACTTTGCTGAGCGCCTGCGCGATGTGCGCCGCGACGGCTTTCGCAATGATGGGATCGACTCCGAAATGCGGGTTGCCCTGCGCATGCACGTCGCCCGCGGCACGGCTCAGGTTGCCGGGAACCTCCATCAGACGAACACCCTCCGAAGCCTCGACTCGACCCGGCTGCCCCGTCTGGATTTTCGGGTTACGCGCGTTCTGGAGCAGCGGCGGCAGCCAGCCCAGTTCCAGCTCCGCGCCGCCGTCGATCAGGACGTCGGCGCTGCGCAATGCGACGACAAAACTTGGCCGGGCGTCGACGAAGTGGGGATCCTCCGTCGGCTTCGCGAGAACGGTCAGAGAAATGTTGTCGCCTCCGATCTCGCGCGCTAAAGCGCCCAGGTCAGGCAGGGTCGCAACGACATTTATTTTCGCCTGTACGAGGAAGGAACTAACGAGAATTAAGGTAAGAGTAGTTATAATTCGTTTCATGGATGGTTTAATCAAAACTTATGGGCGCCGTGGGCGCCGAGGATGAATTCAAACTGTAGGAAGACCGAGTCGACTTCGCGCGCGGTAAGGAAGTTATTCGGTTCCAAAAAATCGTGATTGTATTGCAGGCGCAGTTTCGAGAACTCGCTCGGATACCAGGTGAGCGCGCCGGTAATGCGCGAGCGGGACTGGCGGTCGGGGTCCTCGGTAAAACGGGAATCCTGTTCGTGGAGATAGTCTCCGCGAACAGCGGCCACCCAGCCTTTTTTGAAACCCCAGAGCAATTGCGAATACATTCCCCAATCGTGAAACGTTTCCGCCACCGGAAACGTTTCGTCGATGCCGCGCCCGGCTTCGAACCGCCGATACATCACCTCGCTCTGCCATTTCACAAAGGGAAAACCACCTTCCGCGCGCGGGCTCTTCCATTTATAGAGAAGATCGCCGCCGTAAATCTGGGTGCGGGCGTTCGCGCCCGTCTCATTTGAGCCAAACGCGCCGCTCACCCCCGCCAGCACGGTCTGCGTCTCGCTGAGGTTGAAGGAATTTTCGAAGCGTGGTTCCCAGACGAAATCCTGGAGACCGCGCGCTTCGCGATCGGTTGTTCTGCGCCCGAAGAAAATGCCATCCGCGCCGGGATTGCGGAAAGAAAAACCGGTATTGCCGCGCCCGTTTTGCACCGCTACGAGCAGCTGCGCATACCAAGGCAAGGGTAGCGTCCACGACGCTTGCGCGCCCACGCCGCGCAGCCCGTCCGAGCCAAGCAAGCGGCCATGCACCAGCGGCGCATCGGCGAAATCCCAGGTGTGCGGATGGGTCGGGTTAATGCGGCCGAAAGCGGCGAAGAATTGGCCGCCCTTCAACTGCAGACCGAAGGGCAGGTTCGTCGTTTGGAGGAATGCTTCCTCGGCTTCAATCTCCGTCTGGTTATCATTGTTGAGCTTGAGCACGATGTTGGCGAAGCCTTCGAAGTAAGGATCCACCGCGCCATCGAGGGCGATTTCGAGGTTGCGGGCATTGAAGCCGCGCTGCTGCGGATCATGATCGCCCACTTCGATGTGATCGAGGTCGCGGGCGCTGGAATAGGCGAGCGCAAACATGCCATCGAAGGAGATGTTCATGTAGGTTTTGCCGCCGCCCGCGATGGTGATCGGACCGGCAAGCGAACTGCTCGTTGCGGTCGTGGTCGCGGCGTCGGCGGCCGCGGTTGTTCCAGCACCGCCTCCCGCAACGACGGCATCATCGGTCGTCGGAAAAGCTCCGACCGCCGTTCCATTCGCGGTGACGCTGGTGCTGGCCGCTCCGGTTGCGGGCGCACCGGCCACCACTGCAGAATCGGTTGTTGGAAAAGTCGGCGCCGCACTGGCTACGGCTGAACTCGCGGGCGTCGCCTCGGCGCTCTGCGGCAAAGGTGCGTTACCGATATTGGCCATGTCGAGCGCAGCCTGCTGAGCTTTCAACTGCTGTTGCAACGCTTTCACCGTTTCGGTCAAAGCTTTCACTTCACCGCGCAATGCCTCCACGTCGGAGGCACTGGCGGATGGCTCCTGCGCCAAGGTCGCCTGGAGCGGCCAACTGATCGCAACCAAAACAAAAACAAATTTTTGCATCTCAATGAGTCAGAAAAAAAAGCCGATGAACGCTCGGCCAAGCGAACACAACTCGCGCCTCCACAAACGTTCGCGTCGTGCTCAACGCGATCGTTCGAAAAAAATGGAGGCGCTAGGCGAGTGCCGGCGGACCGTGCTCGAGGACCGAAAACCTCGTACCCGCGCCGAGATTCAGCGGCGGACGAACGATTACTTTTTGCGGGGACGGCGAAAGCCTTACCGCGCCCAACGTCGTCGGCGACGGGGTCTGTTCGCAGGTTCCACCGGCGAACAAATTGATCGCGCATTCGTGCGCGCTGCGGGAATGAATTCGTTCGTGCAATCCCGGCATGCATGCCAGCAGCGCCGTCGCGAATAAGGCGCAGAGAAGAGCGAGACCGATGCCGGTGCGCAAC
>JBBSEO010000283.1:0-3028 GCA_038239645.1 Chthoniobacterales bacterium
GCCGGGTCGCGCTCGAGGAAGTTCGCGGTCGGGGGCAGAAATCCTCCGCGCATCGCCACAAGGGTGGCGACCGCTTCGATCGCGCCGGCCGCGCCGAGGGTGTGGCCATGCATCGATTTGGTCGAACTGATCGCTAACGAGTCAGCGTGGGCGCCGAAGACCTGGCGCAACGCCTTTGTTTCCATGGCGTCATTGGCCTGCGTCCCCGTGCCGTGAGCGTTCACGTAATGGATTTGCTCGCGCGGCAATTTGGCGTCATCGAGCGCGGCCGAAATCGCACGAGCGGCGCCTTCCGCCAGCGGATTGGTGAGATGATGGGCGTCAGCGGACATCCCGAAACCCGATAGTTCGGCATAGATCGTCGCTCCTCGCGCGCGCGCGCGCTCCAGCGATTCCAGCACGATCATGGCGCCGCCTTCTCCGAGGATCATTCCGCCGCGGTTCCTGGAAAATGGCCGGCAGGTGTCGGGCGCGACCACGCGCATCGCTTCCCAAGCCTTCAAATGACCGAGAGCGATCGGCGCCTCGCTTCCGCCCGCAAGGGCGCAATCGAGCGTTCCCTGGCGGATCAGCCACATCGCCTGGCCGATGGCATGGTTGGAGGAGGAGCACGCGGTGGAGGTGGTGAAGGTCGCGCCGGTCAATTTGTGTTCCATCGCCACCTGGCTGGCGACGGCGTTGGCCATGATGCGTGGGATCGAGGAGGGCGGACAGCGTGGCTTGTTCTCGTGATAGAGAGTGTAGTAATAGGCATCTTCCGTCATCATTCCGCCCAGGCAGGAACCGGTGATGACTCCGCTGCGCGACCGCAATTCGTCGGTCCATTCCAGTCCGGCGTCGGCAATCGCCTGTCTCGCGGCGACAATTCCTAACTGGGCAAAGCGATCCAGCCACATCAGTTGTTGATCGGTGAAATGTTCGTTCGCTTCAAATCCGCGCAGCTCCGCCGCATTATGAAAACGCACGCCGGAGGTATCGATCTGTTGAATCGGCCCCACGCCCGGCTTGCCAGCGCGGAGAGATTCTTCGAACTGGGAAGCGTTATTACCGATGGACGAAACGACGCCCACTCCGGTCACGACCACGCGGCGCATGCGCTACGTGGCGGGGGAGGCGCCCTTGGCCTGGAGCAGTTGTTCCACGCCGTTGATCGCTTCGCCGACCGATTTCATTTTCACTGCGTCTTCGTTCGGAATGCTGAGGTCGAATTCCTCCTCGAGCGCGAAGACCATGTTCAAGGCGTCGAGTGAATCCATTTCCAGTTCGTCGAAGCGCGTGTCCGGCGACAATTGATCCGGCGACATCTTTTTATTCCTGGCGATGACGCGGATGACGCGTTGGGCGGTAGTTTCTTCGCTCATGCGGGCGCACCATAAACGGCTCCGGCCACTATTTCGACTTTGAATTTTCGGTGGACCCGGGCAGGGTGTCGGGCACCCCCGGCGTCATGCGAATTTTGGTAATCGAAGACGAAAGCAAAACCCGCGCATTCCTGAGCAAAGGTCTGCGCGAAGCTGGCTATGAGGTTTCGGAAGGTGCCGATGGCGAGACGGCGCTGGCGCTGGGGCGCAACTGTCATCCCGATCTCATGATCGTGGACGTGATGCTCCCGCGACGCGATGGCTGGGATCTCGTCGCCGCCCTGCGGCAGGATGGAATCCGCGCGCCGATTTTATTCCTGAGCGCGCGCGATTCGCTGGAGGACAAGGTGAAGGGTCTCGAGCTCGGCGCCGACGATTATCTGGTCAAGCCGTTTGCGTTCCCGGAGCTGCTCGCGCGGGTGCGATCGCTTCTTCGCCGCTCGCCCGCGCAGGATAACGGGCATCACCTCTCTGTCTCCGACTTGGAAATCGACACCCGCCGGCATCGTGCTTCGCGCGGGGGCGAGACGCTGAATTTGACGCCGAAAGAATATCTCGTGCTGGCCCATCTGGCGCGCGCGCCTGGTGAAACATTCTCGCGCCGTGAGCTGGCGGAGCAGGTCTGGGGCATCAATTTCGATACCGGGACCAACGTCATCGACGTGGTGGTGCGACGTCTGCGCGCGAAAGTGGACGATCCCTTCGAGCGCAAGCTCATTCATACCGTGCGCGGGGTCGGTTATGCCTGTCGCGCGCTTTAGGTCGATCGGCGCGCAGCTCGTTTTTCGCTTCACGCTCGCGACCGCGTTTTTGCTTTCTGTCACCCTCGGCGTCCTCTACCTGCTCGTCGTCTGGCACAGTTTGGAGGAGGACAAGGCGTTGCTGGTCGACCGCCTCGCCTCGCTGAGCGAGCAACTGCGCGAACCCGGCGGTCCCGCGACCGTGACCGCGAGTATCCGGACGAAACGGCGGAGCGGTGAGGCCGCGTTCAACGTTCGGCTGCTACGGGAGAAAGGCGCGATCGTGGCGGAAACGCCGCGCATGACCATTCCCGCATCCTACTTTCCCACGGCGACGGGGGGGGCCGGGGCGGGGGCTCAACCGCGAGATTATCGCGAGGAAGGTCGCCTCTTCTCGTTAGCGGCGCAGACAGTGAACAACGGCGGCGAGAATTTTATCATTCAGGTCGCGCAGGATCGCTCAGAGGACGAACATTTTCGCCGCCAATTTGGCGTGCTCGTCCTCGTGGTTCTGCTCGTCGCGATTGTCGCCGCGGCCGGCATCGCCTTGCCGGTGGCGCGCCAGAGCTTGCAACCGCTCCACAAATTGACCAGTGCGGTCGAGCGCACCGACGAAGCGCACTTGAGCGAACGCGTCACCGCCGAATCCTGGCCACGCGAATTGCAGCCGCTCGGCGCGGCCTTCGACCGCATGCTCACGCGTCTCGACGATTCCTTCCGCCGGCTCTCGCAATTCTCCGCTGACCTCGCCCACGAATTGCGCACGCCGATCGCCAACATGATGGGCGAAGCGCAAGTCGCGCTCACGCGGGCGCGTCCCGCTGAGGAGTATCGCGCCGTCATCGAATCGACCATTGCGGAATGCGAGCGCCTCACCAGCATCGTCGAGACTCTGCTCTTTCTGGCGCGCGCAGAAATCGGCGTGCA
>JBBSEO010000284.1:0-2988 GCA_038239645.1 Chthoniobacterales bacterium
GATTCAAAAATGCCGCCGCCGCCGCTGAAAACTTCGCGAAAAATATCGAACGGATCGTGAAATCCGCCGCCGCCCTGGGCGAACGCGGCGTGACCGTAGCGGTCGTAGGCCGCGCGCTTCTCGGCGTTGATCAGGACATCGTAGGCTTCGCCCAATTCCTTGAAACGTTCCTCGGCGTGTGGGTCGTCCGGATTTTTGTCCGGGTGAAATTTGACCGCGAGTCTGCGGTAGGAACGCTTGATCTCGTCCGCGGTCGCGCCGCGCTCGACCTGCAACACTTCGTAATAATCGCGCTTGGTTACCGGCATTTTGTCGCGCTGTCTCGTTACTTCCCTCGACCACTCGAAACGACCACCCCGGCGGGTCGCAGCAGGCGATCCTTCAGCCGATACCCGCGGCGGGTCTGACGAATGACATTGCCCTCGGCGACGCCGGCGCTCTTCTCGTGCGCAATCGCCTCGTGCAAATTCGGGTCGAACTTTTGGCCAACGGCATCGATGGATTGCAGTCCGTTGTCGGCGAGGAAATCGTTCAATTGTTTCAGCACCATGCTCATGCCGGCGTAGACCGGCGACTTCTCCCCTTCTTCGCGGGCGGCCGAAAGTCCGAGCTCGAAGTTGTCCACGATCGCAATCAGACGCTCGAGCAGTGAATTGTTCGCATACTTGATCGCGTCGTCGCGTTCGCGCGCGGCGCGTTTTTTATAGTTTTCGAAATCGGCCTGGGTCCGCAAAGCGAGGTCGCGGAAGCGATCAAGATCGCCCTGAAGACTCGCGGTCGGATCGTCGCTGACGTCAGCCTCGGGAGCGGCCGCGGCCGGCGGTGGAATCTTGTCTTCTTCGCGCGGTTCGGGGTTGGTGTTTTTCATGTTTTGCGAATTACAATTAAAGTGATGTCGTCGTTTTGTGGCTGGGTGCCGACGAAATTGCGCAGCTCGTCGATCAAATGGCTGATGACTCCCGCGGCCCCGGTCGCCGCACTCGCGCGAACTGATTGGGTCATGCGCTCGAAGCCAAATTCGTAGCCGTTGCTATCAAGCGCCTCCGTTACTCCATCGGTGTAGAGCACGAGGCAATCATCACGCTCGAGCGGGATGGCGAAGTCGTGCGTGATCCTATCAAACACACTCCCACTGTCAATTCCGACCACCATTCCCGGCGGCTTGATCAACTCGATCCCCTGAGTCGCACTACGATAGAGCAACGGCGCATCGTGCCCGGCGCGAGCGAGCGTCACCTTGCCGTCGGCATGGTCGAGGACGACGTAGGCCATGCTGATGAACATGTCTTGCTTGATGTCGGGATAAAGCTGGCGATTGACCGCCTGGAGGACAGCCGCCGGTGAAGCATTTTGCGGGGCCTGGCTGCGCAGGACGCTGCGACAGATGGCCATAATCAGCGACGCGGGCACGCCCTTGCCTGAGACGTCGGCGATGGCGACGCCCGTTCGTTGCTCATCGACGTGGATGTAATCGAAATAGTCGCCACTGACCTGGCGCGCCGGCAGGTTAATGCCCGAGATCTCGAAACCGGGAACAACCGGCGATTGCGCAGGCAGGAGAATGCGTTGGATGTCGCGCGCGATTTCGAGGTCGTGATCGAGACGCTTCTTCTCGTTTGCCTCCGAGTAAATAATCGCATTGTAAAGAGCGAAGGCCGATTGCTCGGCGATCGACTTGAAGACGACAAAATCGCTTTGGGAAAAAGGCGATCCCATCGGGCCATTGGCCAGCGCGAGAACACCCATGTTCTGCCGGCCGTAAAGAAGTGGTGTGGCGACGAGTGACGCGACGCCGTGCGGCGTATCGCGCAGGGGCGCAAGTTCCGGCGTGCCGCGAAGGTCGGTGAGATAAGCCGGCTGGCGCGTCTGCCAGACGGAGCCGATCAGACCCTCGTCGGCTTTGACGTGATGCATGCGGAGAAACCCTTCGAGTGCGGCCGGAGTCGTGGCGGCCTGCTGCAGGATGTGCGACGGGACAGCCACCAAAGGCGGGCAACCTTTCGAGAGGAATGTCGGCACCAGTTTTTGTCCGGTTCGATCAACCAAATAAAGGGCGCCGCCGTGGGCATCGAGGATACGCGTCGCGCCTTCGACGATAAGACGGTGAAGATCCGCCGGCCGGATCGTTTCCCGGAAGGCTTCCCCGAGTCCGTGGAGAAAGTCGAAAACCAGCGTCTCCTCGACCTGGATTTCTTCGTTCGAACGTTCGAGCGCTTGAATCCTTCGCCGCTGCCAAAGCGCGGTCACGATCCACCCACCGACCGCGAGACTGAGGAACGCGAGGAGAAGCGGGGGCCACATGCGTTGCGGCCCAGATTATTTCGTCGCCGCCGCTTGGTGAAGATCGTGTTTCAGATAATCGAGAACGTCTTTGAAGCGGAGGAGATTTTGCGGGGCGGCATCGCACAGGGCTTGGTGCGCTTCCAGGATTTCGCGGCTTTGTTCGACCCTTTTTCCTTCTGGAACGCCGGCACTTGCCTGAGCGAGGGCTTCACAGGTCGGCGCCGCGGCGCCATTGGTCGAGATGTCGAACAACTGATCAAGACCGAGGCCGCTCAGTAATTCTTTACTGCGCTGGCCACAATGCACCACGTGCAGATGCCCCTGCTGGATCTCTTTCAGCCGCAAGGCCAGGCCCGCCATCGTTCCCATGAAAGTGGAGTCCATCATGATGCAGTCTTGCAGATCGACGACGAATTCACGAAAGCCGCGCTCCACCATTTCACGGCTGAACTGTTTAAAGCTCCCGCTGTTCAGAAAACTGCCCCGACCCTCCACTCGCACCCAGACGACTGGCCCGTTTACCCCAACCTGAATCGACGATTCCACTACGAAAAAAGTATAATTTTGGCCAAGAGGCAGGTCAAATACCTACTCCCATAGGAAAGAGCGTTTCTCAGCGACGATCCGGCCGTGTTCCAAGAGTAAACACCGCCACGCCAGGATGGCGCCGTCATCGTTATATTCGTCTCCGACCACGCGGAACGC
>JBBSEO010000285.1:0-2980 GCA_038239645.1 Chthoniobacterales bacterium
ACGCGGGCGCCGACTTCGCCTTCGACGCGCGCGAACTCCGGATGATCCACCTCCGGGCGTTTGCCGATCTGGCCTGCGAGATAATTCGGCAGCGTGCTCGGCAGGACAAAGTAACCATCGGCCAGGCCCTGCATCAGCGCGCTCGCGCCGAGCCGATTGGCGCCGTGATCGGAAAAGTTCGCTTCGCCGATGACGTGCAATCCGGGGACGTTGCTCATCAAATTATAATCCACCCACAATCCGCCCATGGTGTAATGCACCGCGGGATAAATTCTCATCGGCGTGCGGTAGGCGTTCTCCGCGGTGATCTTTTCGTAAATGTCGAAAAGGTTGCCGTAGCGTTCGCGAATCGTCGGCTCGCTCAGACGCGCGATGGAATCGGCGAAATCGAGATAAACGCCGCGCCCGCCGGGGCCCACCCCGCGCCCTTCGTCGCAAACTTCCTTCGCTGCGCGGGAAGCGATGTCGCGCGGAGCCAGGTTTCCGTAGCTCGGATATTTGCGCTCCAGATAGTAGTCGCGCGCGGCATCGGGAATCTGGCTCGGCGCCTTGCTTCGATCGTCCGCTTGTTTTGGCACCCAGACGCGTCCGTCATTGCGCAACGACTCCGACATGAGCGTGAGCTTCGATTGATGTTCGCCACTGACCGGAATGCAGGTGGGATGAATCTGGGTGTAGCAGGGATTGGCGAAGAGCGCGCCGCGTTTGTAGGCGCGGTAGGTGGCGGTGACGTTGCAGCCGCGCGCGTTGGTCGAGAGGAAGAAGACGTTGCCGTAGCCACCGGTGGCGAGGATGACGGCGTCCGCGGCGAAACGTTTGATTTCGCCGGTGCAAAGATTGCGCGTGATGATTCCCTTGGCGTGACCGTCCACGAGCACGAGGTCGAGCATTTCGGTCTGCGGGAACATCTGCACGCTGCCGGCCGCGACCTGGCGGCAAAGCGATTGATAAGCGCCGAGGAGAAGTTGCTGGCCAGTCTGGCCGCGCGCATAAAATGTTCGCGAAACCTGGGCGCCGCCGAAGGAGCGGTTGGCGAGATAGCCGCTGTATTCGCGCGCGAACGGGACGCCCTGCGCCACACATTGATCGATGATATTGACGCTGACTTCCGCGAGCCGATAAACGTTCGCCTCGCGCGAGCGGAAATCGCCGCCTTTGACGGTGTCGTAGAACAAGCGAAAAACACTGTCGCCGTCGTTCTGATAATTCTTCGCGGCGTTGATGCCGCCCTGAGCCGCGATGGAGTGAGCGCGCCGCGGGGAATCCTGGTAGCAGAAACATTTCACGCGATAACCCTGCTCGCCGAGAGTGGCCGCGGCGGCGCCCCCGGCCAGACCGCTGCCGACGACGATGATCTCAAACTTGCGCCGGTTGTTCGGGCTAACGAGTCGCGAATTATTCTGGTGGCTCCGCCATTTTTGTTCGAGCGGACCGGGCGGAGTTTTGGAATCGAGTCGCCCGATCATAACTGCTGGGTCGGCTTGATGAAACCAAGGAGCACCGCGACGGGAATGGAACTGTAACCAAGGAAAATCAGCCAGGCGAAGAGGCGCGCGCCGAACGTGAGCTTGGGCGCGAGTTTCTTATCGTTTAACCCGAGCGACTGAAAAAAACTCGAAGCACCGTGCGTCAGGTGCAGCGTGAGCAGGAACAATCCCACCACGTAGAAGGCCGAGACGTAAACGTTCTGAAATCCGTAAACCATCATTGAGTAAACGTCGTAGTGATTGAGCGGATCGTTTTTCAGCAGCGGGAAGCTCGGATTAAAGCGGTGCCCGGTGAAATGCAGCAGATGAAAAACGATAAAAGCGAGCACGACCAACCCGCTCACGACCATATGACGCGAGGCGAAGCTGGCTTTGACGTGATCCTTTTTCACGTAGCCGCGCGGGCGAGCCCGGCGATTCTCGAGCGCGAGCCTGATCGTGAACCAAATGTGCAAAAGCACCGCGAGGAGGAGACCGATTCGAATCACCCAGAGAAATGGCCCGAGCTCGCGCAGATGCTCCGCGTAATCATTGATCCAGCGCGGCCCGATAAAAATCTGGAGGTTGCCGAGGAGATGGCCGACGACGAAAAAGATCAGCACCACGCCGGTGAGGGCGACGATCATTTTTTTGCCGATCGAGGAATGGGTGAAGGCGAAGAGATTGGCCACGGAAAGGAATACGCTTAGCGGGTTTATTTTGCCGTTCAACTTTCGGCTGCCGGCCATGGTTGCGCTTGAACGGAACCGCGGGTGCCGCTATCAACCATGCGTGGCTTCCGCTTCGACCGCCGTTGCGCGACGAAATTTTGGCGAAACCATGCGTCCCGACGTCTGGTGGACGCAGCCGCTGCTCGTATTTCTCGGGCTGGGCGGGTTTCTTGTTTATTCGACCTGGGCCGCATTTCAGAACGCGCATTATTTTTTCGGCAATTACGTTTCGCCGTTTTATTCGCCCGAACTTTTCGGCCGTTCACCACACGCCTGGTTCGGACCGAAACCAGCCTGGTGGCCGGGATGGCTGCTGTTTTCGCCGGCGCTGCTCATCCTCTGGGCCCCGGGCGGATTTCGGCTCACCTGCTATTATTATCGCGGGGCCTATTACAAGGCGTTCTGGGCCGACCCACCCGCGTGCACCGTGGGCGAACCACGAAAGACTTATCTCGGGGAACGTTCCTTCCCGCTCATCATGCAGAACGTGCATCGCTACTTCTTGTATGTTGCGCTTCTCTTCATTCTCATCCTGGCCTACGACGTCTGGAAAGCGATGTGGTTTCCTAATGGCTTCGGGATTGGCGTCGGCACCATCGTGCTCGCGATCAACGTTGTTCTCCTCGGCGGCTACACCTTCGGCTGTCATTCCCTGCGCCATCTCGTCGGCGGATTTCGCGATCAATTTTCGCGCGCGCCAACGTGCTACCAGGCGTATCGCTGCGTTAGTTGTTTGAATCGCCGGCACATGCTTTGGGCCTGGATGAGTCTGTGCTGGGTCGC
>JBBSEO010000286.1:0-2979 GCA_038239645.1 Chthoniobacterales bacterium
ATGTCACATGCCCGTCTGCTCACCGGAGTGCTCTGCGGTTCGGCGCGCGGGATTGAAATTTTGCGCGTGAAAGAATTCTCGCCGAAGAAAAAATATGACGCGGCGGTGGAATGCGGGCCGTTTTTGGTCGATCGCGGTCAGCCCCTGACCACGCTCGACCACTCCCGGTCCGCGCGGCGAACGTTTGCGCTGGTGACGCGCGACGGAAAAGCTGCGCTCGGGGTGGCGAGCGATCTCACCCTGGCCGATCTGGCGGAAGCGCTGGCCGCACCAGAGTTAAAAGTGACGCGCGCGATGAATCTCGATGGCGGATCCTCGACCGCGTTTTGGTGCCGCCGCGACAAGGGAGAACCGGTTTCGATTCGCGAATACAAAAACGTGCGCGATTTTGTTGCCTTCGGACCATGAGAACCTTTGGTGCATTTCTGGGGCGCGGCGCGATCGATCCTTTTTACGGTGAAGTATGCGGCGAAGAAGTGCGCGTTCTGGCGCGTCCGTTCTGGCTGGGGGCCGAAGAGACGGGCGAAATCATTCCGCTGGCGGATTTACGCATCGCCGTCCCGGTGGCGCCGTCAAAACTGATCGCGGTCGGCTTGAATTACGCCGATCACATCGCAGAAATGAAGCGGACGCCGCTCGGGACGCCGTTGATCTGGTTCAAGGCCCCGAGTTCGCTCCTGGCGCACGAGGGGGAAATCGAGATCGCCTTTCCCGAACACCAGACGGATTTCGAAGTCGAGCTGGCGATTGTCATTGGTTTGACCGCAAAAAATGTCAGCGCCGATCACGCGCTCGATCACGTTTTCGGCTACTCCCTGGCGGAAGACATCAGCGATCGCGATCTGCAAAAGTCCGAAAAACAATTCGCGCGCTGCAAGTCTTTCGACACCTACACTCCCTTCGGGCCCTTCGTCTGCACGGACCTCGACGTTTCGGATATGGAAATTTCGCTGGCGCAAAATGGCGAAGTAAGACAGCGCGCCCGCACCAGCCAGATGATTTATTCACCGGCGGAAATCATCGCCTTCGCCAGCCGTTCGCTCACTCTCTTACCGGGCGATGTCATCCTCACGGGAACGCCGTCGGGCGTAGGACCGTTGCGCGAGGGAGATCAAATCGAGGCCCGGCTGGGCAACCTGCAACCGTTGCGTAACACGGTTCGTATTGCTCCTGGGCACTGACGGGGATGAACTTGCGAATTGGAATTCTCGAGAAAAAACAATTTCGCAGTCTTGCACTACATCCCTCGCATCGAGATAATTCGATATTAAGTGCGCGGCACGCCCTGAAAGGCGCGTCGTCATTTGCCAAGATGAAAAGTTTTGCTGGACTGGCTAGTGGTACTTTTGAAATAACTCCCCCCACCTTGTCGTCCGGCACCGCCAATCGATCATATGAAAAAACTCCTCACTTCCTCACTCGCGCTCGCAGTCCTCGCTTCGACCATCTACGCGCAGAACCCTCCGCCTCCTCCAACGGGAGCGCCGCCCGCCGCTAATGCCGCCCCAGCTGGGCAGCCGGCCATGCCGGCCGTGCCCCCGAGTGGAGCAATGACTTCTCCGGTCGCTCCCGCGACCATGACCTCTCCCGCCGCACCCGGCACCATGGCTTCGCCAGCGGCCCCTGGAATGAGTGCCGCGCCGACCGGCCCAATCGCGAATCCGTCCGTGACCGCGACCCTCAGCCCATCCGCCGCGCCGAAGCCGACGCCGCCGCAAGGCTGGACCAACATGCTGGTCGACAAATTCAACAAGGGCGGCCCAATCATGTGGCCGATTTTGATCGTGTCGATTATTGCGGTCGCGGTCGTCCTCGAAAGAATTTTCTGGTGGCTCGGCCGCTGGATGCGCCGCGATCCGAAACGCATCGAAAAAGTGTTCACCGCGGTTGAAACTGGTGATGTGGCCGAGGCCTCGCGCCTTTCGCGCGGCTCTCGCGATCCTGTCCTGCGCATGATGTGGAACGGCTTAAACCATCAGCACGCTTCCTTACAGGGCGCCCTTCAGGTCGCCGCCGGTATTGAGATCAAACGCGCCGGCCGTTTCCTCGTCGTCATGGATACGCTGGTCACCCTCGCGCCGTTGCTCGGTCTCTTGGGCACGATCACCGGTCTGATGAAATCGTTCAGCTTTCTCGGCAACGAAGAACTTGCCGTGCAAGCGGTCACCGGTGGTATCGCGGAAGCGCTGATCGCCACGGCCTGCGGTCTCGGCATCGCGATCTTCGCCTTGATTCCGTTCAACTTTTTCACTTCTCGCGTGTCTAACCTGGAGTTCGAACTGCAGACCGCAGCGACGAACCTGGAGGTGATGCTGGAAGCGAATGCGAAAGCACGGAGAGACGCCGAACTCACCACCACCCCTGTGCGTTAACCTTCGCCCGTAGCGAGCATATGCAAATCGGCTCTCCCATCCCGCACAAGAAAGCGCGGATCGAGATCATTCCGTTGATCGACATCATGTTCTTTCTTCTCGCCAGCTTCATGATGGTGAGCCTGAGCCAGGTGCACATGAAGGGCATGAAAGTGACGCTGCCGACGGGACAATCCGGCGAGACCCAATCGAAGCGCGATTACCTGAGCGTTTCCGTCGATATGGATGGAAATCCGTATTACGACAAAACGCAGGTCACCTACGACAAGCTGACCGAGATTCTGCGGGGAGAACACACTCGAAATCCCGATGCGAAAGTCTTCGTGCGCGGCGATGCCGGCACGATTCACGGGAACATCATTCACGTGCTCGATATCCTGCGTTCGGTCGGCTATTATAAAATTGCGTTCGAAATCAAGAGCGAGGCGCTGAAAGGCGTCCCAGGAGCAGGAAAATAATGGGTGCCGGACCACTACTCTTCAAGCCGTCGCCGAAGTGGCAACTCTGGGCTGCTTTTGGCGGTGCCCTTGCCGTTCACACCATCGCGGTCGCGCTGGCCTTTCACAAGGAGCCGCCCCCGGTTGATGCCCAGGACGCTCCGATCGCG
>JBBSEO010000287.1:0-2960 GCA_038239645.1 Chthoniobacterales bacterium
ACGAAATCGCTGGCGAGCTGGGTGATTTCCTCCGGCGTGGCGCCTGCCAATCCCTTGCAGAGGATCGCCGTCATGGCGCGGGTCAGCGTCTGGACTTCGCGGCCAAGGGTCATGCGCAGATGCGCCTTGCCGTTGTCATCGACCTTCAGATAGACGCCGACCGTATCTGCGCACTCTTCGTCCTTCCGCACATCCTCAAGATCGAACATTTCACCGGGGCGAGGTTCCTGTTTTGCCGCGGCGTCAGCATAGGACACGAGGGTTTCGCGGCGCTCATCTTCGGGCAAAACCTCGAAAAGTTGAATAATGCTTTCCAGTTTCGGCGGGTAACTCATGACCACCGGAAACTTAACCGGCGGGCGCAGGTTGTCGACTTACCAGCCAGCCGGATGGCGGGCCTCGAAATTGCGCGCGTCGCGCCCCTCGACAAACCAACGGGGACCGACATCGCCGCCATTGCGCATGTTCGTCGTATCGAGACGAAGGCCCGCGATGACGGCGAAAGTGTGACCACGCTTCGCGTAGATCGTGATCCATCTTCCACGGCCACGCTCGCCGAAGCGGACGAAGTCGCTCGAAGGCATCGGAGAATCTAGCAGACCAGCATAATGCAGCGCGTAAGAGACCGTGCCGGAGCAATCATAACCGCGATCTTCAAAAGTGCGGTGACCGCCACCCCAGACGTAGGGCTTTCTTCGCAACGCATTCACTGCCCAGATCGCATTCTTAACGTTGGCCGGCGCGCGGGCCGGCGCGTAGGCGATTCTGCCGCGCAGGGCCGCATAGTTTCCCGGAACGGTCGGTCCGCCGCGCGCGACCGAAACAGTTGTAGTCGTCGAATCCCGCTGAGATTCGAGCGTCAACGCCCGCGGCGGCCCGTCGGCGGCGGCGGTCGTATTGCGATAGTAGGCCACGCGCATGGGCTCGTCCGCCAACTCTGCGCGCCGTCCGCTCAACTTCGCGTTAGGCGTCGATGGTTCGACCGATTCCTTCTCTGAAAACGGTTGGAGTTTGACCCCAAAATCGGCTGTCTGACCGTAGCCTGCCGTGGCCGTTGCACCCACGATCAAGGCTGTGAGCCAGAACCAGATAGATCGCCTCGATGAACGCACGAACGGTAAGAAAAGCGTTTCCCGCGCCAGAACGCACGCGCAAAAGATGCCACGCTGCGCGAGGGTTTTCGCGATCGACTTATTTTAAGGCGGAAGGAAGCCGGGGCGATGAGATCAACTCCGCGAAATCACGCCATTTCCGTTCGGGCGAAGAGTCACCGGCGCCGCGCCGCTCGAGGTAGTGACGGACGAGGTCTTCGCCATAGTTATAGTTAATAACGTAACTGCGATAACGCTGGATGAACTTCACGCGCTGCCCGGCCCGCGCGGGATCCATCATTGCATACTTCTCCAGCCACCTGGCCGCTGCGACCGGATCCATCTTGCCGTCGATCAATCCACGGGCGGCCTCGTTACCGGCATAAGTCAGCGCCTGCATCGCTTCCTGGACCGCGTAATAGTCGGCTGCTTTCGCCGGGTCGAGCCCGGCGGCGGGAAAGAGAACCTCGCGCTCGAACTTCAATCGTTCGGCCGGGTCGAAGGCCACCGCGCGACCGAAATTTGCCGTGCCCTCCGCGATCATCGATTGCGGCGAAAAGAGAGGATAAACCGTGAACTCGCGCCATTGCCGGTCGCGGACCAGATTTTTCTCCAACAAAACGTTATAGACATGATGACCGGGATAGCCTTCATGCGCAGCAAGGTCGACCGCACGATCGATGTAGATAGGCAGATCGGTGTTCACCTGAATGACACTGCGGTAACCACCCTGGTACCAGTTATATCCGCCCCACGGTTTGTTCGTGACGTATTCAACGGTGAAACTTTCTTCCCTGGGCAACTCGATGTGAGCCAGGGTTCGGGCGCGGCACTCCTTGATCGCGAGCTGAAAGACGGCATCCAGCCGCTCGCGCGGAATAACGAAACTCTTGCGCCAGTTTTCATAGCGCTGGGCCAGTGGGCCCTGCCCGGGAATTCTCGCTTCCAGTTGCGCAAGAATTTTCGCGAAATGTTCTTCCGGGAGCTGCGGAGCGACGGAGTCATAGAGGGCGGCCGATTCCTGGTCGAAGGAAAAATGTTCTCCGTTCAGCAGGCGAACGCGGGCAGACAGCGCCGTCAACTGCTTCGCAAGGTATTCTCGCCGAAGTCTTGTTAGTTCGTCGCCCGCCGGATCGGCCAGGCATTCCTTCGCGTCGCCCGAACCAAACTGAGCCTGTAACTCCGCCGCCGCCCGGCCAACGTCGTTCAGCGAAAGCTTTTCCGTCGCGGCCGCCTGCTTCCATTCGGGCGGACCATAGAAAGCATCGACCTCATCCGCATCGTGCTGCCCGAGAGCGAGAACGAGCCGGGCGTAGCGTTCCGCGACGCTGTTGAGATCGGGCGTTTGCGCGAAAGCGATTGCGCCCACGAGAAAAAAAGCGACACCAGCCCAGCGAAGCATCGGGCAAGTTAACGCAAACGGTCGAGACCGCAGTATATTCCAGTCGTGAAAGCGGTCGTGATCGGGAAGCATGGGGGAATCGAAGGGATCGGCGTGAAGGAAGTGGCCGACGCACCTTTGCCGCGGGCCGATCAGGTGAGGGTGCGAGTCCAGGCGGCAGGGCTGAATCGCGCCGATCTTTTGCAGCGGATGGGGAAGTATCCCGCGCCCCCGGGCTATCCTTCCGACATTCCAGGGCTCGAATTTGCCGGCGAAATTGAAACGGTGGGCCCGGAGGTGCGGGAATGGAAAGTGGGCGAGCGCGTTTTTGGAATCACCGCCGGAGGCGCGCAAGCGGAACTCGTGCTCGCGGCGGCGAACAATCTCGCCCCGGTTCCGACTGCGCTCGACTGGGTGCAGGCCGGCGGTATTCCAGAGGTTTTTATTACCGCGCACGACGCTCTCTTCACCTGCGCGCAATTGCGAGC
>JBBSEO010000288.1:0-2944 GCA_038239645.1 Chthoniobacterales bacterium
GATGAGGCGGCTGCTCTGCGGAAGGAAGTGCGCGCTTGCGCCCTGGGGAAATTGCACGCCCTGGCTCTCGAGAAATTCGCGCGCGCCTTCGCGGTTAACCAGAAGTTGGCCGCCGGTCGATTCCTGCGTGTCCTTCCCGGTGCCTCCTGCACCGCCGACGGTGGTTCCGCCAGTTTTGTACGCCGCTTGATTCAGGGAAGAAGTGCCGACGTTTACGTTGTTATTAATGAAGCCCGGCGGCACTCGGTATTCCTTCGTCAGCAATTCGTTGCTCTGCTCGCTCAGCGGAATGATCGAGACCGCATACGGTTCGACCTTGACCTTCAAGCCCGCCTGGCTGGCGATGTAGCGCAAAGCTTCGCCGAGCGGAATCTGGTTCAAAGTCAGGGTGATGCGCGCGTCGGCCGGATTCAAGGGCGGGAGCGAGGACGTGGAGGGCGTAACCGGGGCCGGGGCGGGCACGGTCACGGCGACGGCGGCAGCCGGCGGTGCACTCTCGCCGGCAGGCAGAATCGCCACCGGCGAAGGCCCGGCCTCGAGCACCGTGGTCGTGCCCGTGACCGGCGCGGGCTCATTCGAGCGACCGAGGGAGCGGAGACGCAAAACAATATCCACACCGCGGCGGCCTTCCGGGGTGGGGTCGTTCGCAGCCGCTTGCTGACGGAGGAAATCAATCGCCTCGCGGATGCTGGCGTCCCGAAATTCGACTCGCGGGATAATGATCGAGTTCAGCTTGGCGTTGATCCGCGCCGTCCCGGTGGCATCGCGCTGAACCGCATCGGCGATCGGTCCCACGTTGACGCCGTATTGGCGAACCGGCTCTTCCCAACCTTTCTCGACCTGCCAAATGGAGCGGGCGCGGGTCTCGTTATACGCTTCCTTCGCATACTGATACTTGGTGTTGTCGAGGCGCTCCTGGCCTTTGCGGGCGGCCGTATTGTAAGGGTCGATGTTCAGCACCTGGTCATAACGTTTGTGCGCCAGGTCGTAGCGGCCGGATTGATAAAATCCCTCGGCCTCGGTCAGGAGTCGCTTCACTTCCTCGATCTGCCCGAGGAATTTCGGGCCCATCGTTTTGTTGAGGTAGCCCGGCTGCCGGAGATGCGCGAGCAGCTCGCGGGCTTCGTGACAATTGGGATTGTAACGATCGCTCAGCACTTCGCTCAGGATCTGGTCCGCCTCTGCGTATTTGCCTTCCGCGGCGCGCTGTTCCGCCAGCTTCACGCCGCTATCGCAAAAGCCTTTGACGGCCTGGCGGTAGGAAGTTTCGGTCGTGCCAGCCCCGGGTAGAAACGTCGTCGCGGCGCGATAATCTTCGTGGGCGAGCGCGAATTGTTTGGCAGCCATTTCGCCCGACGCCCGCGCGACCAGCTCCTCGCCGTGGGGCACATTGGCCTGGCGGCGCGCGGCTTCGCGTTGCGAAATTCGGTCAACGCTCTGCGCGGAAACAGAGAGAGCAGCAAGGAGGGCAAGGCCGGGTAGGGTGGCGCGGAGGATTTTCATGTTCGGCGGAGGGTTAGGGAACGAGCGGCCCGACCACCACCGGTGCATCGGGCTTCTGACTGCTCACGATGACGGCTTTGTTCGGCTGAACGTCGATCAGCTTATATTTGATTTCGGTCTGGGGCGGCAATGAAAATTCCTCATCTTTTTTGACCGAAAACTCCCGGCGCTCCTTCCAGCCATAGACAAAAGTCGCGATGGACGAGGGCGAAATGGCGACGCGCTCCTTCACCAGGGTCAACTGCTCGAACGAATCCATGTTTTCGAGCTTCAACTCCGAGACGTCGACATTTGTCCCATATTTGTCCGGCTCGTACTTTTCCGTGAAGCTCAGGACCTTGAAGCGGGTGCCCGCGATGGTGTCGCCTACTTTGACGAACTGGGTGGGCTGTTGCAGGTCGATGGTGTTGATGCCGAAGGTGTCTTCGGTGCGCGAAGCAAAGACGAGCCGGAACAATTCCTGTTTAAAGCTCTTCAGGTTCAGCTTCGTCAGATAATCCGGATGCGAGTTCTTGTCCGTCGGATTGGTGTGCCCTCGCCATTCGTCGAGATTCGTGAAACCGTCGCCATCCGGGTCCTGTTCCAGAACATCGGAGTCCGCGATGGCAAGGCTGAATTGTTCGAACCATTCGTTGGGCACGGGCGCGTGCACCTCGGTCGTCTGCAGCGTGGCGGGCTGGCCGTCGGGGCCGATGAAATGTTTTTCCGGCACGAAGAGTCCGGAGCGGCTGCTAAAAGTCCATTGCGGAGGTGTGCTGAGTTGTTGCTCGGCGGAATGCAGATCGGCTTCCTTGCCCAACATCGCCACGGGGCGCGCAGGCACCGTCTGCACGAGGGATGCGTAATCATCATGAAATCCCTGCGCGTTTCGGTAAATGAAAAAGGCGGAGAGCAACAGGACAGCGATCCCGGCTCCCAAGGCGACGCGTTCGAAATTATTTCGTAGCCAGTCCATCGAAATTGATTAGTTCCACCCGGGCTGAAAGATCGACGTGCTCAGTGCCGACGATGAAATTGAGCGCTGGCGCTGCCGGGCTGGCGCCGGGGACAGCCGGCGTGACGGCGGGAGCGGCCGGCACCGGCGTCGGCGCGGTGGTCGCTTCACGAGCAGGACCTTTCTCCTTCTGGTTTTTCACGTGCAGCGTTCGCAAAATGTAAAATTGGTCGCTCGCGGCCGAGACCTGGTTAACGATCTTTCGGAGAGAGGCCGGCGAGCCGGACACGGTAAATTCGACCACCGTTCGACCGACAATCGCCGCGAGGTTCGACGACGGCGCGGTTGGCGGCGCCACCGCCCGGCCCGGCGTGGGCGAAGGTGCGGCGATGGAGACGCGCCGGAACATGGTGATGGCGTCGGGCTTGGCGTCGATGATGAGATCGGCGAGCAGTTGGGCCTGCGCCAGTTCGCGCGACAATTTCGCCGTTTCCTCGGTCTTCGGCA
>JBBSEO010000289.1:0-2942 GCA_038239645.1 Chthoniobacterales bacterium
CGCGCGCGGCGTGATCGGCTTTTGGAAAGCGAAGGCGCAAGGCGACGACGTGGTGCTCGAAAATGGTTCAACGTTTAATTTTTTGCGGCAACAGATGCGCAAGCCGCCGGGGCAATCGAACCATTGTCTTTCCGATTACATTTCGCCGCAGGGTAACGATTATCTCGGCGGATTCGCGGTGACGGCTGGCATCGGCGCGGACGAGATTGCGGAGGATTACAAAAGAGCGAACGACGATTACAGCGCGATCATGGTCAAGGCGCTGGCTGATCGGTTAGCAGAGGCGTTGGCGGAATATGCGCACAGGCTGGCGCGCGAAGCTTGGGGATTCGGACGGGGCGAAAATCTTTCGCCCGAAGATTTGCTGCGCGAAAAATATCGGGGGATTCGGCCGGCGGCGGGTTATCCGGCGTCGCCGGATCACGCCGAGAAACGGACGTTGTTCCGGCTGCTCGACGCCGAAAAAAATTGCGGCATCGCGCTGACAGAATCTTGTGCGATGCATCCGGGCGCGAGCGTAAGCGGGCTGTATTTTTCGAACCCGGCGGCAAAATATTTTGGCGTTGGCAAGATTGCGCGCGACCAGGCGGAGGATTACGCCGTGCGTCGGGGAGAGAGCGTGGCGGAGGTGGAAAAGCGGCTGGCGCCGAACCTTGGTTATGAGCCGAAAAGCTGACGCCGGCGAAACGAAGGATGCGCAGGAGTCTATCGCATGTTAGAGACTCGCGATTGTAAACGGGGCGTAGCTTAGCTTGGTAGAGCGCGTGGTTTGGGACCACGAGGTCGCAGGTTCAAATCCTGTCGCCCCGATTTTCGACCTGCCATGTTTCACGTTTACGTGTTACGAAGTGAGTCGAGCGGCCGTCGTTATGTTGGTTCCTGCCGAGACGTGGCCGCGCGCTTGCATCGACATAACAGCAAACAGTCGCCGGCCACTCGTTCGGGAGTTCCGTGGACGGTAATTCATCTCGAAAAATTTGCGTCGCGAGCGGAAGCGGTTTGCCGCGAGCGATACTTTAAGACCGGTCGTGGCCGGGAAGCCTTGGATCTAATAGAGCAGAGCGGTCGCCGCGGCGACAGGTCGCAGGTTCAAATCCTGTCGCCCCGATTTTTGCGCTAGAGCGCAGGACATGCTTGCATCATAGTGGCGCCGAAAACGATGCCTGGGATGAAATTTCTAACCGCTTTCTTTCTCATTTGTGTTGCCGTGGCGGCATCGGCGCAGGATCTCGTGCCGGCGCCCCGCGCGGAGGCGACCGCGACGCCAGCCAACGTTACGATTGCCAGTGTCAGCAGTTCGCCCGCACCGCGCGAAAATCCGCCGCAGATCCTTCCTGATCTCGATGATGGACCACTGGCTTCGCCGACTCCCCCGCTGTCGTTGCCCGGCGTGCAGCAATTGGACGAAGCGTTTCGCCGGAGCTCGCTCGGGAAAGAGGCGGACGAGGCCCGTCTTCATGTCCAATGGCGCGAGTTAGTGAATCGCACGATTAATGACGCGGATCTCGTGGCGGCGCGTGCGGAAGCGGAAGGGGCGCGCACGGATTGGGAAAAGCGTCAGCGGCTGCGCGGTTATTACACGACCTGGTACGACCGGATGAAGGCGCGAGCGGATTCAGCCGAGTTGCGCACTTATCTCCAGGCGCGCGAGAACGAACACATCGGCGCTCTCGCCCAGCCGAAGACGCGGCCTGAAACCGCCGGTGGACCGACGCCCTCGCCGACGCCGAAGCGCAAGGGGAAATTTCTAAAGAAACCGGCTGAGCCGGACTTGCCGCGCTAGGCTTGCCGGTGGTCCTGGCGCCGCGTAATCTGGCGCGACCAATGGCGCGTTCGTCTAATGGTTAGGACACAGCCCTCTCAAGGCTGGTATACGGGTTCGATCCCCGTACGCGCTGCGGCTCTTGCTACATTGACCGCAGTCGCCTTCACGACGAAAACCCGAAGTAGCTCATGATGATGCGCACGTCCCAGAAGAGCGTCGCGATTTGGAAGGTGAGCAGAAAAAGCAGCGCGTAGGTGGTGGAAGGAAATTTTTCCACCGCGCGCAGGATCGGCCGGGTCCACGAGATCCCGCGATCGAGTGCGATGGCCAGCAGCGTCGCCCCAACCCCGAGGGCTGCGCCAGCGAGAAGATCGGTTGGGAAATGAATGCCGATATACATCCGCGGAAGGAAAATCATCAGGCAGGCATAGAGGGTGGCGAAGATTCCCACTCGCCGATTTACGATCCAAATGCCCGCGATGATGGCGACAAACAACGCGGAATGATCGCTTGGAAATGAGCTCCAGGTCGTCCAGTTGGATTGATCGGGTAATCCAACCGGGGGACGGAAATGCTGTGCCGGATCGAGTACCGGCCGGAGGCGGTGAGGCAGCACGGCCGCGCAAACACGCGCCACGAACAACGCCCCGAGCGAGGCCAAGAGGGAGCAAAGAAGGATTCTGTGCCGCTCCGGAACAGCTTTCGCCCCAAACCAGATCGCCCAAAAAAGGGCGATGATGGCCCCCCCTTTGACCAGGTCGCTGTTGGTCAGCATCACGATCAAGCGATCGAGCCACGGCACCGCGCCCGCGCCGGCATTGAGGCTGTGGATGATAGTGTGGTCAAGACTGGTGAACATTATTCAACAAATTCTAGAATTTCACTGTTGTCTCTTCCTCGCCGACTTTGTAATATCGCAAGCTTCACACCATTTCCACGATGACTATACCCCCATCTTTCCGTAATTTACTTTCGGTGGCGACTGCCGCGGCCGGTCTGGCGATTGCCGGCATGGCCGTCCAAGCGGCACCGAAATCAACTCCTACGCCAACACCGAGCTCGGCCCCGGCAACCCCTACCCCGGGGCCAGGACATCAGGAGTGCGTTGTTTGTCACAATCCGCAACACAATCCGATTACGCTCACGATCGATTGCAATGCACTGCAGGCGCACCTAG
>JBBSEO010000290.1:0-2942 GCA_038239645.1 Chthoniobacterales bacterium
GCCGAAGCGATTCGTGCCGGGTGTTATCCCACTCGCCGGTGCCGAGGATAATGTTCATGTGATTGAACTTCCAGGGATCGGTTAGGTTCGGGAGGTATTGGTAGGGACTGTTGCCGTAGACGTTTTCGTCGTGATAGCCGTTGAAAAAATCGCTGACATCAAACGCGCCGCTGAGACTGATGAGATGGCTGACGACGTCCGCATGTCGGAAGGCGATGTTGGCGGCGTGATAAGCGCCGAGGCTGGCGCCGCAAACCGCCACGCGGTGCCGGGAGGATTCGCGGCGGGCAAAATCAAAGACGTCGTGCACGATGACGTTTTCGTAGGCCATATGCGTCTTGATTCGATCGGCCGGACGAATCGCCTTGTTGTAAAAGCTATCGAGATCAATCGCGTCCGGGCAATAGACGCTGACTTTGCCCTCGTCGATGAATGGGGCGACGGCGTCGATTAAACCGAAATCCTTATTCTGGCTGTAGCGGCCAAAAGAGGTGGGGAAAATGACCAGCGGCAGACCAGCCCCACTGCCGAAGACGAGCATTTCAAACTCGCGGCTCAGGTGCGGCGTCCACCATCGAATGTAACGTTCTTGCATCGGATGGGCTTGAAGGAAGGCGAGTTTCGATGGAGTCCGGTGCGCTGCCAAGTCAGAAAGGAGCCGGGCTCTCGACACCGGCGTTTTCTTCGCCGATACCTCTCGCTCTTCCATGTCCGAGCACACGTTAACGGGTAATATCGAGCGGCATCCCGCCTTCAAATCGCGGGTCCTCGGAAACGAGCGCGACGTCCTCGTTTACCTGCCGACTGGGTATCGGCGTCCCCCGCAGCAGCGTTATCCAGTGATGTATCTGAACGATGGACAAAACTTGTTTGACGCCGCGACCGCTTTCGGCGGCGTGGAATGGGGCGTGGATGAAACCGCGCAACGTCTCATTCGCCGTCGCTTGATCGAGCCCCTGATCATCGTCGCGGTGGCGAACATGGGCATGGATCGCATTCACGAATATTCGCCCACCCGCGGCGTGATCGACGGCGGGATGCCCAAACGAAAACGACGCAGCCGCGGCCTCGCGCGGAAGTACGGCAAATTTCTCACCCAGGAATTGAAGCCGTTTATCGACGCAAACTATCGCACCAAACCGGAGGCGGAGTTCACCGGGCTCGGGGGCTCTTCGCTCGGGGGACTGCTGACGATGGCGCTCGGGCTTTGGTCCCCGAACATTTTCCGTCGCCTCGCGGTGATGTCACCGTCGGTGTGGTGGGACGATCAGGTCATCGTCCATATTGTGAGCAAACTGGAGAAGAAACTGCCGCTGCGCATCTGGCTCGACACTGGCACGCACGAGCCGGGCTGGGAAAAGGCCAGAATGTTGCGCGACGCGTTGATCGAAGCGGGGTGGCAGCTCGACGACGATCTGCAATACACCGAAGCCGAAGGAGCGGATCACAGCGAAGGCTCGTGGAGCCTGCGCGTCGATCCAATGTTACGGTTTCTGTTTCCGCCAGAATCGAACGCACCCGTGCCGGGCGGGGCCGAAGCCTAACCGTTATTGCACCGGCGCGCCGTAGACCTGATAAACGCGCACGTTCCCGCCGACGAAGTCCCAGTCTTTCTGATACGAAAAACTGTTGTCGCGATTCGACCAGACCAATTCGCGGGGTCCTTCGGGACGATTTGAATCGTAGGCCAGGTAATGATCTTCGCCCGGCGATTTCCCCGGCAACCGGTGATAAACCAAAATCGCGTGGTTGATATTCAGGCTCCACGGAAGCGTGGTGAGGAAAGCGACGAAAAATTCTCCCCGATCAAGCTTGGCGTTTAAATCCTGATGGGTGCTGATCTGGTAGCCGCGGCCCGGCTCCATGATCATGCGCCAATTTCCGGGGCGCCAATAGGTCGGCCAACCTTTGCCGACGTTATCCTGGACGATGCGCCCCCGATCCTGGCTCAAATCGCGCACGTCCGCATAGCCGGGAAAGACAATGCGCTCGCCCTCAGACAACGGCGCTTTCCAGGCGGCGACGCGAGTGAGCTGGCGCAAGCGCGCCGCCAATTCGTCGTCGGAGAGTTTGCGCGCGCGCGGATCGAAGCGCGCGAATTTCTTGAACTGCATCGCCGTCCGGCTCAGGACGAAACAGCGGCGGGTATAGCGCTTCTGTTTTGCGTCGTCGCCGCGGCGCACGTGCGCAATGCCATTCTTATAGTCGAACACGGTCATGTTCGCGAAACCGAAGGTGTCGCGCTGAAAATCGAAATTCGGCTGCGCCGCGGGCGCCACGCGCGCGCTCGCCAGTAGCAGGCAACAAAGAACCCCGAACCCTGCTTTCCCTCGCATCGTCTTCGACTTCGCCTGAGCTATTTCTTCGCGCCGTTCGGCAAAGTGCTCGAGACTGTTTCTGCAAAATTCCCGAGCCGCCGGAATTTTTCGTAACGCGCGGCCAGCAATTGCTTCATCGATTTGCCTTTCAAGCGAGCAAGACTTTTCTGCAGCACCTCGCCCAGTCGCGTCATCATCGCCGCCGGATCACGATGAGCGCCACCTTCCGGTTCCGGAATAATTTCGTCGACCACGCCGAGTTTCATCAAGTCCTGTGCGGTCAGCTTCAGCGCTTCCGCAGCTTCCGGCGCGTGCCGGCGATCCTTCCATAAAATAGCCGAGCACGCTTCCGGGCTGATCACCGAATAGTAGGCGTTCTCGAGAATCATGACGTGATCCGCGACGCCGATGCCGAGCGCGCCGCCGGACCCACCCTCGCCGATCACCGCGGCCAGGATCGGCGTGCGCAACTTCATCATCTCGCGCAAATTCACCGCGATCGCCTCCGCGATATGCCGTTCCTCCGAGCCGATGCCCGGAAAGGCGCCGGGGGTATCGATCAAGGAAATGATCGACAAGCCGAATTTTTCCGCGAGCTGCATCACGCGCAGTGCCTTGCGATAA
>JBBSEO010000291.1:0-2912 GCA_038239645.1 Chthoniobacterales bacterium
GAGAGGGGCGCTCCTTCTGCTTTTTTAGGGTCATACCGCAACTATCGCGCGCGACGCGCGACCCTGTTTCGGTCAAATTCGGCTACGCGGGTTACGTGAAAGTGCGCGAAACCGGCGAGCAAGCCGGACCCGGAGGCAAGACGACTAGGAGGATTGGCGGGCCGCGCTCACCTTCAAAGATTTTGGCGCGGTGACCCTGACGCGGCAGTTACGCGACTAGTCCGAGCTGAGCCAGCTCTTTTCAGATCTGGGCCAAGTGGCCACTTTCCGAGGCCAAGCGAATGATAGCAGAATATCCTTCTCAAGATTTTTTTTCCTAAATCACAATATTATAAACTACTGCTGTTCAGAATAATATAATTATAGTAATTTATTTCCATCTTCATGCACTCGCTTGGCCCAAAATCTTGGCACGCATGATGGTATAAGGGTGTCTGTGAGTTCGTCGAAGGAAAAAAAAGACGCCGAGTCCAGCGAGCATTTATCGCCCCGACAGCGGCGTTCGAAAGACAAACTGATCCGCTTGGATGACCTGATTCCTGATGATGAGGTCGTCGGAGGGGGACGGCGTCTTTTCGGCGCAACTGACATAACCCATAAACCAAAACAAAACTGAAAGGCAATATGAGCGAAGAAAAGAAAAACCAACCGGAAGTGCGTGACCTCGAACCGAACAAAGATGCCAAGGGCGGCGGCGGGCATAATAAGCCCAACACGGGCGGCCATACCAAAGGGCAGTAACAAAACCCAGGTTTGCGCGGCGGCTAGTCCGCTGCGCGGCCTGAAATTTCAAAACCCAAACCAAAACCAAACAAAATGAGCGAAGAAACAAATAAACCAACCGAGCACAAAGATCTTACTCCTGACAAGGACGCAACTGGCGGCCGCGGCGGGCATAATAAGCCCGACACGGGCGGCCATACCAAAGGGCAGTAAGTAGCCAAATAGAGAGCCGCGTTGCGGATGCCTATGCCGCAGCGCGGCTTTTGCTTTCCCCCTTTGCTTTCTGGCAGCGGCGATCCTAATTCGCTCGCTGAATGGGTCGATTTGGTCCGCTCATTCTCCGTGCGGGGTTTCCGTCACAACGACCGCGCACGCCCGCGCGTGAGACGCGGTTGATATTTCGGACAAATTCGGACACGAGAACTGCGTAATTCTGCGCGATTCGCCCAAACGCTCAACTCTTCGCATGGTAGTTAACGCGCTGATTGCGGCAGACTTCCGCACGAATCGCGCAAAGTCGCGCAATGCGGGAAGTGGGCAAAGACGTCGGCCCGTGTCGCTCGGGCATTTGGAGTGACTGGGAAAGGACGCTCTGGCGAAATTTCGGATTTAGTTCATTCGGTTCCAGTGGATGGATTGCCAACGCGGGTGCTTGCCCGAACGAATACGGATTGCAATTTTCACCGGACAAACGTTAGAAACGCTCTCCGCTTCCGCGGAAAATGCTTACCGCTGACCCTCCATCTTTCCCTCTCTTGCGACTGCGCGCGCGGGCCGTCCACGCCCGCGGAGATACCTACGGAATCGTCTGCGCTGCGATCCTGATTGTTTCGATTCTGGCTGGCATCGTCATTTTTCGCGCGGTGACGAGCCCGCCGCCCGCGACGGTTCGCCCACCGGGGCCACAGCCGCTCGGTTATGCTCGGACGGTGAGCGAGGGGCAGAAAGCGACGCCGGCGGGCAATGCTGATGACCGGGCTCTGAGCGAGGGGATGGAACAATCGCGGCTTTTAGCCGAAAAACATCTGCGCAGTCGCGGCGTGATCGTCCCTGCGGGCGGAAGTTTCCAAGCGCGGTTTGAATACGAGAAAAAAGATGTGACGGAGCGGCTGGAGGCGAATGGAGGAACGTTTGCCCGACAGGGAAGTTCGCCTTGGGTTCGCGGCGACCATTTTTCGGCCGAGGCGCCGAACGTGAGCGCGGTCGAAACCAGTTTTCTCGATGATTTGGTGAAGATCGTCCGCAGTCCGTGGGAAGTCGCGGTCACGGCCGAGCCGACACGAAGTTACCCGAGCGCCAGTGCGATTCTTTACGCCAAGGGCGCGGTCGAGAACAAAGAGTGCCTCTTTTCGTTTCGCCGTATCGACCAGGGGCTGCGTTTCCAGCGGTTTTCCGGTCCGCTCCACAGTGGCGGCGATGAGGTGGAAGTTACTCTCGATTACGATTACCCGGACGCGCCGTTGCCCGCGCCGGTTGCGCCTTCGGCGCCCGAGGTGTCGCCGATGTCTCCAATTCCGCGCGCCTTGCCCGTTGACAAGCCTTCACCTGGCGCTGCCAGGAAGACGAAGGCGAAAAGGCGAGTTCGCCGATAGGCTCCTCTAAGGCAGTCGATACGCGTCGAAAAGCGCAGTTCCTGCGGTCAGATTGCTTCCCCGGACAATGACCGTGTAATTGCCGTGTGCCAGGGTTACCGCGATGGCTGCTTCGTGCGAGTCGCTCAGGGCATAACCAGCGGCGACCATTACCGCCATCTGTGCCGAATCAGAAATCCAATCGTCGTTCGTTCCCAGGAGTGTGCCGTTCGCGTCGTAGAGGTCGAGCGCCGGGTCGGCCAGGGCATTACCGATCCCAAACTTTGCCAGTGAAGGGCCGAGTGCGCGCATGATCATTGGCGCGGAATTGGAGCCGCCGACAATGATCCCGCCGATCAAGACTCGGTCGGCGCCATCGACGTAGGCGCGGGCGCTAATATTGAAAAGGGTGACGCCGGAGTCCCCGCCGAAATCGTAGAGATCGGTCAGGACAATACCGGCGTTCCCGTTGTTGCTCTGTGCCACGGCGGTGTAGTTGCCGGCGGGCAATTGCACCACCAGGGCGGACTCCAGCGCGGAATTCGGTTGCAGATCGTGTCCCGCCCCGCCGGGGCCGAAAAACGGAGCCTGGGTGTCCGCCCAGTTGTCGTTCGCGGC
>JBBSEO010000292.1:0-2893 GCA_038239645.1 Chthoniobacterales bacterium
CCGGCGTGGGCGAAGGTGCGGCGATGGAGACGCGCCGGAACATGGTGATGGCGTCGGGCTTGGCGTCGATGATGAGATCGGCGAGCAGTTGGGCCTGCGCCAGTTCGCGCGACAATTTCGCCGTTTCCTCGGTCTTCGGCAGGGTGGAGACATATTCGTCGAACCCGAGTTTAAAATTGTCCGGCAATTTCACCCTGTTCAGGCGGGCGCTTTCGATCAGGGCCGCCACCGTTTGCTGAAGGCGGGTTTGGAACTCGTTCGGTGGCACCGCCGCCGCGGCCAGGACATGGGTGCCGACACTGGTACGCAATTTATCCACGGAATCGCGATACCCGGCCAGTTGCAGCTTTGTTTTCTTCACGTTCGCTTCATTCGGGTAAGGATTAGAAGCCTCCAGTTGTTGCTGTCGTTGGGCGGCGTCGCGGAACTGCGTTTCGGCGTCGGCGTAATTGGAGCGCGCCCAAAAAAAGAGCGCCGCCGAGAGCAAGAAACAGCCCCCGCCGATCAGGACGAGTTTTCCCCAGAGCGGATTTTCGCGCAGCCAATGTTTCATGGCAACGGGAGCGGCTGTCTCAGATCGACCCGCAATTCGTAGGGGAAAGCCCACTCGCTGTTATTCGGCATCGTCGGCTTGATCACCCGGGCCTGGTTATTCGGATCGATCGCCAAATATTTCGAACGGGTGAGGTTCTTGAAATAATCCACTACCACTTCCTGTTGCCGCGGATTCCAGAGATACAGGCCGCGCATGAGCAAGCCATTGATCGAGCGTCCACGCGTGCCCGCGCGCGCTGCCGGTGCCGGAGCATTCGGCTCGGCCGCGTTCGCCGCCGTGAGTTGCACCGGGTCCGGCGTCACCGGCGTGCCGTTGGAAAGCGGAATCAGTTCGGTGAGCCAGATGTTTTCTTTCGGTAGCCGTGAAGCGAGATCTTCGAGGACCTGGGGCCAGAAACTTCGGGCGGCAACGGCCTCCGTCACCGGCGCGGCTTTCGCGTCGAGAGAGGCAACTTCTTTTCGCAGCGAGTCGAGCTGCGTTTGCGCCGCCGAGAGCGACGCGACCTTCGTCTCCGCTTCAGCGGTCGCACGGCGCAGGTTATGACCCGCGACCAGGTAGTACGCGCTCCACCCCAGGAGAGCAGCGACGACGCAGGCCACGGCGCCGACGAGCGACGGCCCCCGACGTTCCGCCGCCTGCGCGCGCACCACGCTGGCCGGCCGCAGGCTCAATTCCATCGGGCAGCTCAAAACCGATCGCAGCGCGAGGCCAACGAGCTCACCGAGGAAATGAGCCGAGCGGCCGATTTCCTCGGCGTTTGCTTCCGGCGCGACGGCCACGTTGCGCAGCGGATTGAAGAACTCAATCGGGATTTGAAATTTCTCCTGAAAAAATTCGCGCACATAAGGCATGCTCGAGCTGCCGCCACAAAGGAAAATTCGCGACGGCGACGTTCCCTGTTGCTGGGAGCGATAATGACTGACCGAGCGCATGATTTCCGCGTGCAACCGAGTCATGGTGCTGCGGATAATTTTGGCCATCCGCGCGACTTCAGCATCGTCCGGTTCGGCGTAAGCGCCGCCGAGGCTAACGAATCCCGCATCGCGTTTCCGGTTCTCCGCGAGCGCGAAGGGTTCATTGAATTCCTTCGCAATCGCGGCTGTGATCGAGCTGCCGCCGATCGGCACACTGCGGGAGAAAATTTTCTCCGGCTCGATGAAAACCAGGTTGGTCGTGCGCGCGCCGATGTCGACCATGAGCGAGCAGCCGCCGACGTCGCTATAATTATAGCGAAACGAATTATACAGCGCCATCGTGGTGACACCGATGATGGCGGGCCGCACGCCCGCGGCGAGGACGGAGGCGTTGAGACTCTCCAGCAAATCGGACTTGATCGCGACGAGCACGACCTGGAGCTGCTCGTCGGTGCCGCCGCCGACCAGCTGATAATCCCAAATCACTTCGTTAATCGGAAAGGGCACGTTCTGCTGCGCCTCGAAAGCAATGATGCGCTCGATCTTTTCCTCTTCGACCGCGGGCAATTTCACGAAACGCGCGAAGGTCGATTGCGCGGGCACGGCATAATTCACTCGCGTCGCTCCAATCCCAAGTTCGTGCAGCATTTCGCGCAAAGCATGCGTGACCTGCGCGAGACGGGCAGGGTCCGTGGCATTTTCACCGAGCACATCGCGCCGCCGAAAGGCACGCAGGACCAACCCGCCGCCGGGTTGCGTGCGAAAGTCGCCGACAGAAATTGTCTGCGACCCGAGGTTGAGCGTGACGAGATGAGAAGGCCTCGCCATGCCCTAGCGTGCGACTTTGATTTGCAGGTAACGATCCCAGTAAAGTGGGGAAAATGGCGTCTCGTTCTTATTCAGAAGCAGCCCCGCTACCTGCGGCAGGGTGGCAAACCATTGCCCGGGCGCGCCCCGCTGCATGCTCATCTCGTCCTTGATCGCACCCTGCTCGACAATCTGCACCGCGACATTCTGCAGAGCGGTGTTGGTGATGGTGCGCCCGAGCATGAGCCGCTGCAAAGTGCGGGGCGGAATATAGATCACGGAACGGTTCTCGCGCCCGGCCGGAATGTTCGCGTGTGTCACCTCACCGGTCAGGAGTTTGCCGTTGAAGAGAACAAAATACTTTACCGTCAGCTCGTCGGAAAATTCCGGCCCCGCAGCAAACTGCACCTCAATTTCCAGCCAACGATCCTGCAGATTGGTCACATACTGTTGCGCGCCGGTGTAGCTGAATTGCGGCGAAGAAATGAAACTGGGAGTAATTTTCGCCAGCTGGAAGTCGCGCCCCTGCCCCCAGGCAAGCGACGGGAAGGCAAGAAGCGACAGGAGAAGAAGACGGGAGATCATGGGGAGAACGAAATCGTCTAGCTAATCGCCG